>CAZUFR010000039.1:8146-9999 GCA_964619655.1 uncultured Syntrophomonas sp.
ATGATACCGCTAGGATGTAAACACCCCCGGGAACTGCTGCAAAAAATTAATGTACGTGATGCCTGGAGTTTGGCTGGCCTCTTAGAAAACCACATGTATGTGGAAAGAAGCCAGCGATGGCTGCTGGATAATCTTACCCCCGAAAATATGGGTGAAGTAACTATCAAGCCCCTGATATTAGGCGACAGAAGTGATTATGGTTCCTATCATTTGCTCCCTACCTGTAACTATGACAAGCTGTCTAACCGGATAGTGGTAAGCCCGTATAGTAAAGGTATAGGCGGTAAATACCCGCATCTTTATTTTTGTTTAATGGTAGCTTACCAGGTAGCCATGGCAGTCAACTACTCCCGGTTGTGGCGGGTTTATACCCAGGAAAAAAGAAATCTGGGTCAAAAGGTAGGTAATTCTTTACTGGGATGGTATCAGACTGGTACTTTTTCAGTCTATAATATTTTTGAAAATAGCCACCAGCGTTTATTAGTAAACACTATTGAGGCTATGGCTAATGCGTTGATATCTGTGGGAAGAGGGAGGGAAGGTCAGGTTCTGCAGTACCTGGTAGAATCGTACGGACTTAGCCAAATTTTAGAGGATGGAACCTTCCTACCATGTTCAGCCTGGACCTGGGCAACTTATAGCTACAAAGGAGGTCAACAAGTTCCCACACCCTTATCTGCTGAGGTGGAAGAAAAATGGTTTAATCATGACTTATTAGAAGAAATCTATACTGCCATGGAATATAATCCGGGTGAAATTGAAGACCAGGTTATCCAGTTAATCGGGGAAGGTAGAGCCAGCAATGACCTGCTGGATGTGGTTCTGGGAGTTATACCTGAAGACGTAGTAGCAGTTCCGCAAGAAAAGCTTGATTTCCCACCTGCCAAGGGTCTAACCAGATATGCAGATAACCCTATATTAAAACCAATTAAAGAACACTTCTGGGAATCCCGCTATGTACTTAATGCTGCTGCTATCAGGATTAATGGCCTTATTTATATACTCTACCGGGCTTTTGGTGATGATGAGATCTCGCGTATCGGTCTGGCCATAAGCGATGGCTACCGCATTCTGGAGCGACTGCCCGAACCCATATTTTCTCCCGCAGATGAAAAGGAAGAAAAAGGCTGCGAAGATCCCCGGGTAGTTATTATCGGAGATGATCTCTATATGCTGTATACTGCCTATAACGGTGTAATAGCACAGATTGCTGCAGCCTCCATATCGCTGGAGGACTTTTTGCACCGGCGCTTTGACCGCTGGCAAAGAAAAGGCCTGGCCTTCCAGGATATCTGGGATAAAGACGCTATTATTTTCCCAGAAAAGATAAATGGCCGCTATGTCATATATCACCGCATAGAACCTAGTATCTGGGTTTCCCACCTGGATAAATTAGAATTTCCCGCTCCCAAGGAGCAACATACAGTAATTTTAGGGCCTCGCTCCGGCCGCATGTGGGATTCGCTTAAGATCGGGGCAGGGACTCAGCCCCTGAAGACCAGGTACGGATGGTTGATGATTTATCATGGAGTAGATAGAAACCGGGTTTACCGGTTGGGAGTAATGCTGGTTGATCTGAATAACCCCGAACGAGTACTGTACCGTTCCCCCAATCCTATTCTATCCCCGGAAACTGAATACGAGATAGGTATACCCGGTGAACACTGGGTACCTAACGTGGTATTCACCTGCGGGGCAGTTCCTGCTGAGGATAAGGAAATATTGGACGTCGATGATGAAATTATTGTCTACTATGGTGCCGCGGACACTTACCTGTGTGCCGCCAGTGGAAAAGTAGGCGATCTTATTCCCGAAGAAATAAGAAAATATGTAGAATCCACCAATAAGAGCTA
>CAZUFR010000040.1:0-9898 GCA_964619655.1 uncultured Syntrophomonas sp.
GGGTGACAAGGGGACGGGGTTGTTGACAACTTTTACAAAAAGGCGCCACCTCCTCTCATCTTAAAATTTTGCAAAAGTAAACTTTTCCCTGCTGGGTGCATGTTATCCCGGAGTGATTCCCGGGAAAACCCACGATAAGATTCATATTCATATTTTTAAATTCCTGCTTCTCTGATCCATTCTATCGATCGCACCACCCCTTTCATTTCGGAAGTCGGAAGTCGGATGTCCGAAGTCGGATATCAGATGTCAGATGTCGGACGATACTATGGCGAACACAGGGGACAGTCCGAGACTGCTGAAAAAGTATCATAAATGTCATCCTGAGGAGCTGCAGGCGACGAAGGATCTCTTTGAAATTCCGTAATATTGGGGTTTGCGTCTTCGCTATCGCTCAGAATGACACATAAAAGAGCACTTTTTCAGCCACCTCGAAAGTCCCCATGTTCGCTCCTAACCCCCTCATGACTCCAACGCCTCTCTCTCCTTACTCCTCACGCCTCACCCTTCCCTCATCACTCCTTACTCACATCTCACAATTTAAAACACCATATCTTCGATTTTGTAGAGGCGAACCCGTGTGTTCGCCCGGGGTTGGCAGTCTATCCCGAATTTAAGTGCTCGGCCGGGCAGACACATGGGTCTGCCCCTACAATAGTACATATTTCTTACTATTAAGCCCTATGGTAAGACCCCAAATATTTAATATAGCTGCACAGCTCCTGCAATTCTCTGAACAGTGGTTGCAGGTCTTCACCGGAAGGAGTATCAACTTCAATATAAAAATAATATCCCGCCCCGGCATTTTGCCCCGGATAAGATTCAATCTTACTTAGATTTAGATTCCTGCAGGCGAAAACTCCCAGCACCTCATAGAGGGCTCCCGCCCGGTCCAGTAGTGCAAAAATTATACTGGCCTTATCTCCAAAGGGTTCCCTTTTTTCTCGGCCAATGTGGATAAAGCGGGTGGCATTACCTTCTTCGGCTATATCCGGATATATTATTTCCAAACCGTAGATATTGGCTGCCTGCCTGTTACCTATAGAAACTGCTTTTCTGGTCTCCTGACGTAAAGTTAAAGCTGCCTGGCTGGTGCTATCACAGATTTCCGTCCGTACTCCGGGCAGGTGCCTGCTAACAAATGTCTGGCATTGCAGCAGAGCTATCGGTTGTGATATTAGCAGCTCAACTTCATCCAATTCGTACCTTCCGCCTCCCAGCAAATCCTGCCTTATGGGCAGAAGAATTTCTCCTTGAATAGTTAATTGGCTAATACGCAAACATTGAATAGTAGCTTTGACCGTCCCGGCCAGAGAGTTTTCCAGAGGGACCAGGGCTTCGTCAACCTTTCCGCTCTCTACCAGGCTGAATATTTGGGGTATACTGTTTGCTACCATAATATCGTCCCTCTGACCCCAGTAACGATTAGCAGCCTCCTCACTGAAGGTGCCATGCGGACCTAATACAGCGCATGCCATTAGCGTACTCCCCTCCCTATAGCCCGGGCCACGGGTTCGATTGCTTTCATTAACTGACTGAATCCCCTGGGGGTCAGGGATTGCTCCCCATCTGACAATGCCTTCTCCGGATGAGGGTGTACTTCCACCATAATGCCATCAGCCCCGGCGGCAATTGCCGCTTTGGCCATTGGGGTAACCAGGCTCCGCACTCCAGTGGCATGGCTGGGGTCAACCAGTACTGGCAGGTGGGACAGCTCTTTGGCCAGAGCCACTGCGGATAAATCCAGAGTGTTACGAGTCCAGGGCTCAGCCGAACGAATTCCCCGCTCACACAGTATTACCCGCATGTTTCCCCCGGCCAATATATATTCTGCCGCTAGCAGCCATTCTTCGATGGTAGCTGATAATCCCCGTTTTAATATAACCGGTTTAGCAGTCTTTCCCAGCTTGCGCAGCAAAGCGAAATTATGCATATTCCGAGCTCCAACCTGTATTAAATCACTATATTCAGACACTAACTCTATATCCTCACTATCCATAACTTCGGTAATCACCGGCATATTCATCTCTTCCCCTATCCGGGCCAGTATTTTAAGGCCTTCTTCACCTAAGCCCTGGAAGCTGTAAGGGGAGGTACGTGGTTTATAAGCTCCTCCGCGTAAAAAGGAAGCGCCACACCCTCTCACCTTAAAGGCGGTTTCTTTTAAAATTTCCTCACTTTCAATGGCACAAGGACCTGCTATAACTGCCAATTGATTTCCGCCGATAATACAACCTTTAACTTTTACCTGGCTGTCTTCGGGCTGATTATTGCGGGAAACTAGCATTTCACTGCCTTCCCGACTGGCCAATTTAATCATGTTGGACACCTCCTAAATAGTAAAAACCCCTCATCCCTATGGGACGAGAGGTTAATAAACACTTCCCGCGGTACCACCCAGTTTGCCTTACGGCCACTTGTTTTAAGGATACGGGAAAAAACCATCTTTTTAAATAAAAAAGCTTCACATCCCCTATGGGACGAGAAGCTTTTGCTTACCCGCGGTACCACCCAATTTGCCAATACAGGCCCGCTTAAAAAAGATACAGGTTTATCCGATATCCCCTCCCTTTTAACGGTGGGAGTTCCGCCACGACCTACTTGCAAATGTTTCAGCCGGGTGCTCCGAAGTGAACTTCGCTCCGCTTCGTTATAGGGATGCTTGCAGCCGGTGACATCCCTTCTCTGCATAATTCCACGCAACTACTTTACTTCTTCATGACATTTTTAAAAATAGATTGGATTTATGTTAGCACAAAATTAAACTCATGTAAAGCAAATTATGAGTTGACAAGGGGACGGGGTTGTTGACAACTTGTAAAATCTAGGATAATCTCAACCTGGGAGGTGTATCTGTTTGGCGAGACAAGCAAGAAAGAAAAGTGCAACCGGGATATATCACATAATCATGCGGGGCATAAACCGGCAGAACATATTTGAAGACCAGGCTGATTATATTAGATTTATCCAGACCTTGAGGCAGTACAAAGAAATAAGCGGATATCAAATCTATGCTTACTGCCTAATGGGCAATCATGTTCATCTACTATTGAAAGTGGGCGAAGAACCGCTTGGACAAGTGATGCGCCGGATATGTGGAAGTTTTGTTTACTGGTATAACCAGAAATACCAGAGAATTGGAAACTTGTTTCAAGATCGATTTAAAAGTGAACCGATCGAAAATGATAGCTATTTTTTGACTGTTTTGCGATATATTCATCAAAACCCTCTAAAGGCTGGGCTAGTAACAAATATTGAAGATTATCAGTGGAGTAGTATTGGCAATTATATTAGCAAAGAGCAGTTTGTTGATACCAAATTCGCACTGCAAATTTTTGATGCAGACCCCAAAAAGGCTGTTAAAAGCTTTATTCAATTCTGTAAGACTGTAAGTGATGATCACTGTTTGGAAATAGAGGACAAACATCAAATATTGGATACAGAAGCCATAAATTTAATAAAGAATGTATGTCAAGTACAAGATACCTCAGATATACAAAAGCTTGACAAAGCAATGAGAAATGAATATCTACGGCAACTCAAAGAGGAATATCATTTATCAATCCGACAGATAGAGAGATTGACCGGTATTAATAGGGGCATTATTTTTAAGGCTTAAAAGTGTCAACAACCCCGTCCCCATGTCAACCTTACAGAAACGGGTTGTTCTGTCTCTCGAATCCGATGGTAGTGGCCGGGCCGTGGCCGGGATATACTACAGTGTCGTCATCGTAGCAGAGTAGTTTCTGCTTGATGTTAGTAATCAGCTCGTTGTATGATCCTCCCGGGAAATCGGTGCGCCCAATAGAGCCGTAGAATAAGGCATCTCCGGCAAAAATAATATTACCGGTTTTTAGAGCTACGCTTCCGGGGCTATGTCCGGGTACTTCAATAACTTCCAATTCTATTGTATTACCTATCTTAATTTTATCCCCTTCTTTAACGAACTGGTCAGCTTCCGGACTGGTGACCTTACTGCCCATTAAGAAGGAAAAGTTAGCTACTGCATTGGTAAGCATTTTGGCATCTTTCTGGTGAATTATAATTTTAGCTCCAGTTAGTTCCTTTAATTCCCGGTTACCTCCGATGTGGTCAATATGCCCATGGGTATTAATTATATATATAGCTATAAGCCCTTCCTCATCCAGTAATTTTTTTATCGCCCGGGGGTTACCACCAGGATCGATTACGGCCGCTTCTTTGGTTTCTTCGCAACCGACAATATAACAGTTTACCCCTATGCTGCCAATTTCCAGACCTCTTAAAATCATCCCCAATAAACCTCCTTAAAACTGCCTGACACTATCTAATAAGATGGTGCAGGGCCCATCATTACTTATTTCCACTATCATATCGGCGCCAAATTCACCTGTTTGTACATTTACCCCGGCTTGTTGCAACTGGGCAGTACAATATTCAAACAAGGGCAGCGCTGCATCCGGCAATTCTGCCTCAGTGAAACTGGGACGCCTACCTTTGCGGGCATCACCGTATAGTGTAAACTGACTAACTAGTAAGACTTCTCCACCGATATCCAACAGGGATAGATTCATTTTATCATTTTCATCCGGGAAAATCCGTAGGTTTATTATTTTATCCATTAAATAATCGGCATCCGAAGTGCTATCGCCCTTTTTAATTCCCAGGAGAACCATTAAACCTTTATTAATTCGGGCAATTTCCTGATTGTTGACCAGCACCCGGCTGTCGTTAGTTCGTTGCACCACTGCTCGCATTTCTATTCACTCCTAATTTCGCCCGGCATAGTTCGTCTAACTTCCAGTACATCCGGGATTTGTTGGATACGCTGGATAACTGCCTGAAGCTGGGTTATATCTTTAATCTCCAGTTTAAAATTCATTACTGCCAGATTGTTGCGGGTTACTCGAGAAAACACTGAATTTATTTGAATCCGGGTGTCAGCAATTACGGTCATTACATCAGTGGTAAGCCGAGCCCGATCAAAGGCCTTGACTTCTAATTCTACTATATAGGTACCCCGGTTGTCAGCCCATTCTACCTCAATCAGGCGTTCTTTCTCCTGGCGCAGGTAATTTTGCAGATTAGGGCAATCGTTACGGTGTACTGAAACTCCTCGACCCCGGGTAATATAACCTGATACCGGATCCCCGGGAAGAGGATTACAGCAATGAGCCAGACGAATGGCTACACCGTCAACTCCCTTTATCCGCAGAGCACTAGTTTCATTATCGGGAGTGATTCCAGTATTGCCAGTCGGTACGTTAAGAATGTCTTCTACCAGAGCATCCTGGAAGAACATTTCTTTAAGCCGGGTTAAAACCTGACTAGAACTGACCGCGCCATCCCCAAGAGCAGCATAAAGGTCATCTACGGATACAAAACTAAAGCGTTTGGCTACTTCCTGTAATTGGTCTTCTTTAAGAAACTCTTTAGTATTAAGGTGTTTTTTCTTTAGTTCTTTCTCTAAAAGGTCATGACCCTTAATTATATTCTCTGCCCGTTTTTCTTTCTTAAACCATTGTTTGATTCGACTTTTAGCAGATGAGGTCTTAACGAAGTTCAACCAGTCACGAGATGGCCCGGAAGAGCTCTTGGAAGTTATTATCTCAACAATATCGCCATTGGCGAGAGCATAATCCAAAGGTACTATACGACCATTCACCTTGGCTCCGGTACATTTATGTCCTACTTCGGTATGAACCCGGTAAGCAAAATCAACCGGACAGGCACCTTTGGGCAGCTCCAATACTGCCCCCTTGGGAGTAAAAACAAAAACCGTATCATCGAAAAGGTCTATTTTTAACGATTCCATAAACTCCCCGGTATCTTTAATGTCCTGCTGCCATTCCAGTATCTGTCTTAACCAGGCCAGCTTTTGATCAAATTTCTTTTCCCGGGTACTGCTAATTCCTTCCTTGTAGCGCCAGTGGGCTGCAATTCCATACTCAGCCGTACGATGCATTTCCCAGGTTTTAATCTG
The DNA here is from genome assembly GCA_964619655.1 of uncultured Syntrophomonas sp. Classification (GTDB taxonomy): domain Bacteria; phylum Bacillota; class Syntrophomonadia; order Syntrophomonadales; family Syntrophomonadaceae; genus UBA4844. The sequence continues at coordinate 5,963 of CAZUFR010000040.1, forward strand.
CACTTCAAAGGGTTCTCCTCCCTTACCCAGCAGGGTAGTATGCAGGGACTGGTACATATTCGGCTTGGGGGTGGCAATGTAGTCCTTAAAACGTCCGGGAAGGGGTTTCCACATAGTATGGATTATTCCCAGAACCCCATAGCACTCCCGAATTTCACTGACTATAATACGGATAGCAATTTTATCATAGATCTCGTCTATATCCTTTTGTTGTTTGACCATTTTTTTATAGATACTGTAAATATTTTTGGGCCGACCAGCTATGTCAGCATTTATACCTATTTGTTCCAGACCTTTCTTTATCTGTTGTATAATCTCATGAACGTATTCTTCTCGTTCTTTGCGTTTTCTCTTAAGCCTTTTGGCAATCTCATAGTACATTTCCGAGTCTAAATAGGCAAAAGCCAGGTCTTCCAGTTCCCATTTAAATTTGAAAACTCCCAACCGGTGAGCCAGCGGCGCAAAAATCTCCAGAGTCTCCCGGGCTATTTCTTTTTGTTTATGTTCATTCTGGTAGTTAAGAGTACGCATGTTATGCAAACGGTCAGCCAGTTTGATGAGTATAACCCTTATATCCCGAGCCATAGCAATAAACATTTTACGCAGGTTTTCAACCTGAGCATCCTCCCGCGAGGCAAAATCCAGGCGATTTAATTTGGTTACCCCATCAACCAGCAAAGCTATTTCTTCACCAAATTCGTTCAGAATATTAAGATAAGTAACGTTGGTATCTTCAATTACATCATGGAGAAGAGCAGCACAAATTGACGGAGTATCCAATTCTATATCCGTCAGTATGAGTGCCACTTCCACCGGGTGTATGATATAGGGCTCACCGGATATCCTTTTTTGACCAGAATGAGCCATCGAAGCATAATCATAAGCCCGCTGGATAAGCTTAACATCGGCATCCGTATCATATTGTTGTACTTTTTCACTTATAGTTTGAGCTAATGGAACCATGTTAATCACCACGATAATTTTCTATTTAACTCCTGTTCCCAACGGGTAAATTCCTTTTTCTCCACCTGACCTTCCAGGTAATAAAGAGAATCACCCAGGTTAACCGTGGATTTATGGGCTTTAATAAACTTTATTGCCATAATACTACCGTTTTTCTTAAACTCACACAAGCCCAGCTCTGCCACGATATGTAATACAGGTATAAGATCCGCCGGTTTAAAGTCAGTTTGTAGATAATCTCCGATAGAGGAACAAAGTTTGTCAATGTCTGTGTTTAGCTGGTTACATTGCAGTTGCTTGAAATAAGCCAGAGTCTTTTGTATCAGTTCGGCATTAGGATAAGTACGCTGCAGGTAGTGCCGATTAAAATCCCAATCATCATCATCAAAAAGAGCCCAAGCTTCTTTATCTTGGCCAGCAGCAAGCTGATCCCACACCATTTGGGCTTCATAAATGCTATAGGGAATATCAGCAAAAAAAACGTCGGTATTACTTAATCTGTCGGTACTGGTATTTACTCCATCAGATAACAATAAACCTTCCGATGTTTGTAAAAAAGTACGACGGATGGTATTTCTTTTGCGAATATCATTTACACCCGCCTCTATGCTTAGCCGTTGCTTGGAGGAAGTAAATGAACGCAAAGTGCTATTGCGATTAGTGTATACCAGTATACGCCGTCCCTTATCAAAATCAGGTTTTCCCGGCATAATCCTGGGCTCCTCTATTGTTCCCAGGCTATCAAGATTAAGGTTGTGCAAGTAGTCAATATTATTCTCATTATTGTGATTGGACCATAACAAAAATACGTATTCAAGGTTTGCTGGTAGTTTGGTAGTTTTCATATAATAATTGATAAATGCCCTGGTTACAAGGTATATACGATTTTCCCCCCGATTAAATTTGTTAATTGAGGTTTGTAGCCAATGGGGATTTAAATTACCATGGAGCTCTTGTAATACCGAGGTACGAAAGTAGCTTTTTAATATTAACCTGTATTTTACCAGAGTTCTATAGGTAGGACAGATAAATACCACCGGGTGACCTGCCTGAATTTCCTTACTACTCCGACTTAAAGCTTGAAACAATTCAATCCCAGGACCAACTACTGCCAGTCTATTATCGGGTAAATAGCTGTTTTTCATGTCGCTCAGTTTTAACTGTAGCCGTTTTATACCGCGAAATTCATTTTCTCCGGGCTCAAACAGTATATCTTGTAAACAGGTATGCAGGGGTTGTTTAATTAAATCAGAACGTTTAAAGGCTATAATATCAATACCCATCTCAGCCAGTTTAGCCTTGAAATGTTCCTGTTCTTTTCCTATTAGATTGGCAGACTCTACTTCCACGCCGCGAATTACAAAACGAGGTTCAGGGTTTCCTTCCCCAAATGGCTCTAGTTGCTGTAATTCCTGCAGAAAATCGCCGCTAATATCATCTGGTTCCACTTCCGCATCCACCAGTAAACGAGGAATAAATTCCTCCCGGCTGATATTATTATTAATCCATTGACCCATCGCCCTGCGAAAGTTGGTAAATTGGTCTTTGTGAATGCTTAAACCCGCTGCTGCCCGGTGTCCTCCAAATTGAATTAAATGAGAACTGCAGGCTGACAGTGCCTGGTAAATATTCAACCCAGGCAGACTGCGGCAGGAACCCTTACCCAAATCCCCTTCCCAGTTAATTAATATAGCTGGTCGCTGATATTTTGCGCAGAGGCGGGAAGCGACTATTCCGGTTACCCCCGGATGCCATCCTTCCTCTCCCAGTACCAACACCATTTCTTCCTCCAGGTTTATCTCTTTTTCCACCTGTAATAGGGCTTCCCGATAAATAGTTTGCTCTGTCATTCTCCGCTGCTGATTTAGATGACATAAATAAGCCGCTAATTCACCGGCCTTTGCCGCATCGTTAGTTAACAGTAGTTCTATGCTGCTGCTGGCACTTTCCATCCTCCCGGCCGAATTTAGGCGTGGGGCCAGGACAAACCCGATATGCCAGGAAGAAAGTTTTTTACCTTCCAGCCCACTCTCCTTTATTAAGGCCTGTAGCCCTATATTATTAGTCAGGGGTAGCTTCATCAGACCATATTTAACTAGAATACGATTTTCGCCACTTAAAGGCACTATATCAGCTACAGTTGCCAGAGCCGCCATTTCCAGCCAACTGGATTGTTCATCAAGCGCATAGTCAGGACAAAGCGCCTGGCAAAGTTTAAAAACTACTCCGGCGCCACACATTTCTGCCAGTTCCGGGCTGCTGCCTAATTTGGGGTTGATAATTACCGCCGCCGCCGGAAGCTCCTGACCTGGAGTATGGTGATCACTAATAATAACATCCATACCCAGACTTACTGCCCTTTCAATCTCGGCCACAGATGTTATCCCACAGTCTACAGTTATTAAAAGGTTACAGCCGCTACTAGACAATTCCTCCACCGCTTGCATGTTGAGCCCGTAACCTTCGCTAAAACGGTCAGGAACATAATAATCTACGCTAGCCCCCAGCATCCCCAGACACTGTTTTAGGATTACGATACTGCATATCCCATCAACGTCGTAATCACCGTAAATAACAATCTTTTCTCCTGCTGCTATTGCCTGTTTTATTCGGTCGGTAGCAGACTTTAAACCATTTAAACTAAAAGGGTCCTGCAATTCTTTTAGACCGGCATAGAGAAAATGGCGAGCTTCCGCAGATGTTTTTACCTCGCGTTGTACCAGTAGACCGGCACAAAGCGGCGAAATTCCTAATTCCCTACTTATCTGCCCGGCAATTTTATAATCATAGTTTTTTACTTCCCATATAATCGGTGATTGCATATTTCCTCCATCATATCCAAATTCGTCTTCGCTACTATTGTACGACAAAAATGTCTTTCGCGTTATATGGTGTCAGGGGGACGGTTCTCTTGACACCTCTATTGCCATTATAATCCTGTGAGTAATGTGGAATAACTAACATATATTTATA
>CAZUFR010000041.1:0-9677 GCA_964619655.1 uncultured Syntrophomonas sp.
GCTGCCCATATACAGCGGTGGTCTTGTGCTGAAGATGTTTGCCCATCTGTTTGAGATCGCTGTCTACTTGAACTGCTAATTCCCGTGTGGGGGTGAGAATCAGACCCTGGGGTCCATTTGCTGTGGAATCAGTCATTTGCAACATGGGAACACCAAAAACGGCAGTCTTGCCGCTGCCGGTTTTAGACATAACAATCACATCTTCTTGATTCAGAACATGAGGAATTGCCCTGCTCTGTACCTCTGTAGGGGCCTCAAAACCCATCTCTTCCAGGGCTTTTAAAATAGGGGGCGAAATACCCAGATCATTAAAATTATTTTTCATTATTATCTTCTTTCATTATCGCAATTGCATTAATTATATCATTTTCTAGTGGTTAAATGCGGAAGAAACAGGGGGAAACAACTTCACTCTTCACTTCCCTGATAATAAGTTACGCCACCCAGGCTTCGTTTAATGCTACGGGTATACTTGTACTTTGGATATCCGAAAATGATCATTATACCGTGATTGTTTTCAGTAGGAATTCCATATTTTTTACTGACCGGGTTTCTATATTTCAGGAAAGGAGCGATGGTTCCGATCATGCAGGTACCCAGTCCCAGAGATTCTGCGGCCAGCATGGCATAGGTTCCGGCTATAGCAAAATCCAGAGGGTCCGAAGTTGGAGAAGCATGAAAATACATAGCCAGAGGTGCACCATAGAGCAACAAGTCTTCGCCTCTGGCCATTGTTTCACTAAAAAAGTCTGGCAGAGGGGCAGCAAATGTTTTCATTAAGTCATAGGCTTCTTTGCCTATAAATGGTCTCATAATGCCCAGTGCCAGTGGGGAAAACAACCATTTACTGGATTTAAAGACTTCGACCATGTCCAAAGCAAACTCTCTAACCCTATCAAACCCTTGCAATACCAGAACCTGCACTTCCGAAGGGGGCAAACCCATCGGCGCAGTACATACAGCATCAAGTATCTTTTGGATCACTTCCGCTTCAACTTCCTGTTGTTTAAAATCCCTGATGCTACGCCTACCCAGCAGTAAGGCCTGTAATTGCTCATAATCAGCCCGCTGCTCACGGGGAGGCAGATCAATAAGATCTTTTGCGCTCATTTCCCGACCTTCAATAACGATACACTTTTGCGGACAAACGGCGGCACATTGCCCACAACCGATACAACCAAATAAGATGGATTGATCTACCTGAAGTCGGTCATTTTCAATATATAACGGTCCTTTACAAACATTTACACATAAGCCACACAGGTTACATAGTTCATGGTCAATAATTACTTCGGCATTCCCTCTGGCTCTTCGCGTTACAATCGGCATAAATTCCCCCCTTTAGGCAACTCAGGGACGATTAAGACTACATATAATTATCTCATATATATTGATAAAAAGAATGTCGTAAGAATATGCCAAACCTGTGGTGTCTACACACAGAAAGTATTCTTTTTGAATATCCTAATATTGTAAAACGTTCTAAGGAGCTGATAAAATGGCAAACCTGCTCAAATACAGGTATACTACCGGTCCAATCAGTATTAGCGAGTTTATAAATAATATTCGGGTACTGGCATTAAATAATGGCTCAAATAGGCACAAAGCACGAGTTAAAATCTTTAATCTTGACCCGAAACCAAAAAAACAGGTATTTGACGAAACCTTTACGATTGCCTCTAATTCAAAAATCCAAACAGAATTTATCCCTATGTTTAATTCATTTGAAGTGCAGATTCTAACAGATAGCCGCCTGGTTTTTGTCTGGGTGGGTGGACGTTCCGGCAATGAGAATTTGGAAGGTAATATTATATTGCATAAAGATATGGTCAGGTTCTAGATCCATATACGATATTATTCCCAGTAGTAAAGCTGAATCATTTAAAATAAACCATTGCAGTAACATTGCATTAGAAAGGCACAAATGCTAAAGTATGCAAAAAAACCAAAACCGCGCAACCCGCGCGGTTATTTACTTTCACCTGGAGCCGATGGCCGGATTTGAACCGGCGACCTGCTGATTACGTGATATTATCAAGCGATACGCGACGTCACGTCACGCGCACGTGATAGCGCGCGTAAAATGCTTTGATCAATAATATTCATCTTTTTAATTTAATTTATTTGTGAATGTTGTTTTGCCTCCCTGAGCTTAAGTATATTTATCATAGGTATGCGAACAGGTGGGGTAATTCCAGACTGCGCTGTGACACTTACTAAATAAGCACGCGAAATATGCAAAAGTGTTATTAAACCATTGATTTCAACCATTTCAGCAAATTTATCTATGCTCAACCTTTCTGGGTTTCCGGTAAAACCACCTTCCATCACCAACTCAATTTCAAACAGAACCCTATTCTTAATTTTTGCTTTTACCTGAATTATTAATTGGAGAATTCCCAAAAAAATATTATCTTCTTCTACGATTTCATCAACATTATAATCGAAGTCGAAAGATATTTCAGGCCTGCCCTTTTCTTTCAATGGTTTGGTTTTGACTACTAATTTGTTCACCCTGTTGCCTAAAAATTGAAAGTCCGCCACAATTTCTTTTTCTTTCATGCTCCCTCCACTAACAAATATTCTTCACTGTAATCATTGTCATCTTGAGTCTCAGGGCGATCGTAAATTGAATAATCAACTGCTATTTCTTCAAAATCAATATTAAACTTAAAATTGAGTTTAGTGGCTATTTTCCAAAGTTGTTCAACAGTGTAATTGTAATCACCACTTTCTAATTTAGCTACCATAGGTTGGGTAACTCCTAATTTCTCTGCTAGTTTCTTTTGGGAAAGCTTGTGTTTTTGCCGGTAGTCGAACAGAGCAATTGATATCTTGTAGTAAATATCATATAACCCATCTTTTTCACTGGCACTGCCTCCGCCTAATCGTTCAACAACACTCCAAGCATCCGGCAATGTTCTAATATCAAACATCATTTAAAACCTCCTTTAGCCGGCCCTGGGCTATTGGTTTAGCCGTATTATAGCTATACTGGCTCTTGTTCTTATCGTCTTTTTCCTGAAATGGGTATAGTAAAATAGCATACTCAATACCTTCATATGCTATGAATGCGAAAAGTATCCTGACATTCTTTTCATCTTTAAATTTAATAGAATACAGGTCTTTTTCCTTTTTTAATTTTTCAAACCAATCTCGCTTCCGGACACATTCTCTTTTTCGGTCATTTAGGTGTTTTAGGCGTTGCTTAAACTTGGATGTAAAATTATCTTTCAGGCCGCTTTTTTCAAGAATATCCTTTAGATCTTTCTCAAAATCCCAATGGACTCTAATATATTCCCCATTGAAGGCTTCGGGATAATGGACTTTCGCAAGCGGGCTCATAAATGTAACCTCACTATCAGTATATTACCCATAAGTAATAAATTCAATACTTTTGGTGTAATAAAATAACCAATAAGTTATTATATTAGTATATTTTATTGCAGCTTATCCTATATTGTAACACTAAGGTAAAAGAAATGACTCGATGAATCATTCCTTAGAACCCCATGCTGTATAGGGAAGCAATCGGGATACATTAAGTCAGATGTCTATGCCACCCACTTCAATCCCTTGGATGCATATTCATATATCAGGTTATAGGTAACATTACATTTGTACCGGAAGATATCTTTGCCATAGCTGTCAGGTAGATTTTTATCGAGAACTTCCTCAACAGCCGACCGTACTCGGGATTGGCTCTGGCTATCCTTATACCAGTCCTGTACCAATATCCTTGGTTTTTCCTCTAACAATCGGCGAAGCAACGCTTTCGCCGCCAGTTTGACCTTTTGCTCCTCGGCTTTAGTCATCTTATCTTTTTTCAAGATATCATAAAGCTCTAATTCATCTTCAGTTAACCCCTCTCTAATATGCCGCTCGGCTTCTTCCTTCAAGTCCGATGTAAATTTTATTAATTCATCGAAGTAATTTTCATTAGTTGAGCCACCCGCATTATATCGGTCGATTATTTCCTGGAGTCGTTGGGCAAAATTTGTCCTGGTAGAATTCTCCTTCATCATCTGTTCCAGTTTCTTTTCGACAAAAGCCCGCAGATCTGCAATCTCAATATTCCTATATTTGGTTTCTTTGAAATCCTCTTTTAGCTTATCAAAATCGATTTCACTGAAGTAAACTTATCTACTGATATAACCATACCCTTGCCCAGATACCCCCTGCGGGGAAAGTGATAGACAATATCCCGAGCTATGGTTTCCAGGCGATCATCTCGTTTGATAATCTCCAGTTCCTTAGCAAACTCCTTCTCGAGTTTTTCCTGGTTAGCCGGGTCAACATTTTCATCCTCCAGAATTTCATAGAACTCATTGCCAAGATTCTCGTTTTGGATTAAAACTTCGGGAACCCTTTTCTGATAAAAGAGGGGGACAGTAGCTCCGTCATCTATGGATTGAGCAAAGTTATATTCACTTACATAATCGCCAAACCAGGCGTTGGTCTTGCGTCTTTTACCTAATAATGGAGTGCCGGTAAAGGCAAGATACTGGGCATTTGGTAGTCCTGCCCGCATGTTTTCCGCCAGGGATTTATACTGAGTACGGTGAGCTTCATCAACAATGACAATAATGTCATCTCGATCTGACAAGAGGGGATAATCTTTTCCTTTATCCCAACGGAATTTATGTATAAGAGTAAAAACAAAACGCAGGTTACGGGAAAGAAAATTCCTCATTTCAGCACTGTCTTTGGGCCTAATCTTTTCCCTCTTTTTAACCGTATTGGTATGCAAAAAGTTTCTATATATCTGCCCGTCTAGATCATCGCGATCAGTAATAATAACAAAGGTAAAATTACCGGAGAATTTGCGAAAAATCTTGCGAGTCAAAAATATCATCGAAAAACTCTTACCTGATCCTTGAGTATGCCAGAAAACCCCCAGCTTGCCATTTCTCTTTTCACGATCAGCAAAAGCGTCTACAGCTTTATTAACCCCTATAAATTGGTGATTCTGAGCAATAATTTTACTGTTTTCTTTATAGTAAAGGATAAATTTTTCTATATAATCGAGTAGCCTTTCCCGGGTACAAAGACCTAATACCATTCTTTCCAGGCTAGTTCCTTGATCTGCTATTTCTTTTCTATCAATTTTTTCAGTTTCATCATCTACTCGTAACCAATTAAAGAAATACTCCCATCCCGCCGTCATACTGCCAACTTTGGTCTCAATGGCGTTAGATAAGATGCAAACTGCATTATATTGAAACAGCTGGGGAATATCTTTCCTGTAGTTGGTGAGATTGTCGTCATAAGCCGCTTTGATTGGCACATTGGAGTTTTTTAATTCAATAAACACCAGTGGAAGGCCATTTATGTACAGAATAATATCTGGCCGACGGTAATAGTGGTCTCCCTTAATCCAGAGCTGGCGAACTAATAGAAAATCGTTATCATCACGGTTAAAATTAATTACTTTTACACTGCCATGCTCCATTTTTCCTTTGGCATTCTGGTATTGAACAGGTATCCCATCCCGTATTAGGTTGTAGACTTCTTTATTGGCTAAAATGGGAGACATCGCATAGCGGCAGGCAGTAAGCTGAGCAAGGGCTTGATCGATAGTGCTTTCAGGAATGTCCGGGTTGAATTTAAGTGCTTTATTTTTAAGGATATCTAAAAAAACAACTTCCCTTTTATCAGTTCGACCAGATCCGTCCGGTAACGTCTCAGGATCGGGCGTATAACAGTTAATTACCCGATAGCGGAGGCGCTCGTTAAAAACAGCAGTTATAGCTTTTTCAATCTGGTCTTCACTGATGAAATTCGGCATAGTCATCCTCCATGCTCTGTGGGAATTGGATGTCCAAGTCTTCAACAGACAAGTTGCCTGAAAGTAAGCGGGAAAGGAGTATGTCACGAGATTGACCCAATAATAGGTTTTCTTTTCCCAATACTTTTATTTCTTTAAAAATTGGGCTAACAATTTCGATTAAATTCTTTAACCCATAATGTTGTATCGTGTGGCCAAAAATCTACTTGTGAATAAAAAACTTTACCTAATGTACCTTTACGACCTGTAACAACTCCAGGCCCCTTTACCTTTGCCTCATTATGATAGCTATGAATACCTGAAGATGAAATGATCGGTGTTAACCCAGGAGTTTGTTCTTTTTGAGTTATATCAAATCCTCTTTGTAGGGTGATTTTAGACCCTAATGTAGTATCCTCCCAATCCATCTATATTTCCCCCGCTATTTGCTTAACATTATGTGTTATCACAGCTTCAAGTTCTTTTGCTTCTTTATGGAGTCTGCTTAGCTCCTCATTTAGGTCCAATATTTCTGCTATAAATTCCTCCTCAGTCCTTCCATCTTCTTCAATTATAACCCCCACATAACGGCCAGGGTTTAATGAATAATCCTGTTCCTTAATATCCTTCTGGCTTGCCACTTTGCACAGACCAGTAACGTCCTCATATTCTGCTTCTGGAAAACGCTCCTGCAACCAAATAATATGTTTAAAAAAATAATCGGTTTGTTTGGATTCTTTATGAAGTTCCTCTAATTTAGATTTTAATTCCTTGATATTTTTGTCCTTGCCGCTCTCCTTCTCAATATGCCGAACTCTCGCATCTATGGTTCTTAAAAATGTATGCAGTTCACTAAACAAAGGACTACACTGATTATAAAGCTCTTTTTGATCATGGTTCATTTTTTCAACATTAGATAAAATTCTTTCTGCCTTATAGGCTTGAAATGCCTTTTCTAATTCGTCTATCTTCCCAAACACTAGACTGTAATCGGGAATGTCTTTTTCTTTATATCCCCTCAATAGTGCTACTAGTGACTTTGAAACATTTGTAAGGTTTTCACGATATTCAAACAAGCAATTAAATCCCTTTTCAAAGTAGGAGTCGACTAAACGAATATAACTCCCCCTGTCTCCTCTATGTAGCCGGCTGATAATTGCAATATCTTGAATCTGTTCCTCGGAAAACTCTCGATGCGCCCGATCAATTTGGGTAAAAATATTGCGGGTATCAATAAAAAGAATTTTATCACCTGTTTTAGCCCGGTCAAAAAACCAAAGTGTAGCTGGAAGTGTTACTGTATAGAACATATTTGAGGGCAGAGTAAGTATGGCATAAATAAGATTATTGTTTATTAAATTTTTGCGAATTTCAGATTCGCTATGACGGGCATCAGAAGCTGAATTGGCCATTACCAAAGCAGCCCGGCCATTTGGTTTTAAAGAGGTTGCAAAGAGATTAATCCAAAGATAATTTGCGTTGGGAACAGTTTCTGCACCCTTATCTTTCTTCTTAGCTTTTGATTTGTTGCGGGGGACTCCATAAGTGTTAAAGCGCCGATCATTTTCCACACGGCTTAAGTTCACATCATCAACATTAAACGGCGGATTAGCCAGTACATAATCAAATTTCTCAAAACTATCAAACGGATCTTCATAATATGTATTCGCTTGCCGGATATCGCCGCGCAGCCCATTTACAGCAATATTCATCTTGGCCAGTTTCACGGTCTCCAGAGTTTTTTCCTGACCATAAATGAACAGGTCGATTTCGCCATTCTCCCGCATAGCCCTATGGTTCTCAATAAACTTAGCAGACTGAACGAACATACCACCTGAGCCACAGGCCGGATCAAATACCGTACCGTTGTGTGGTTCAATAATCTCAACCATAAGACGTACTACCGAACGAGGTGTGAAGAATTCTCCTCCACCCTGGCCTTCAGCAATAGCGAAATTACTTAAGAAATATTCGTATATCTGGCCGAACATATCGCCCGATGCATCTTTGGGAATATCAGCAAAGTTTTTTAATAATTGTGTAGGGATTTCTCGATATTCAGGATTTCTTACTAATCGGAAATATTCATCTTTAGGGAGAATATCACGAAGTTCCGGCTTATATTCCTCAATTATACCCATGGCATCTTTAATAGCTTTAGCAATGTCATCCTTCTCCGGCAGGTTTAGAAGATATTCATAACGAGCTTTTTCAGGAAGGTAAAAACCGCATTTTTCTATAGCTATTTCATGAATTGGCTTTTCCCGTCGTGTTCCCTTTAATTTTTCATATTTATTATTTATTTCACCTTCATATTGGCTGTATTTATTGTCAGCAAAACGAAGAAAGATTAATCCCAGCACCGGGGTAGAGTATTCACTGGACTTTAGATCAGAATTAGCCCTTAAGTTATCTGCTGCTTGCCATAATGTTGCTTCTAATTTCTTCAAATCTTCTGCATTCACTACATTCAACTCCAAAGAACAAAAATGGTATATTAACCTTGTTAGATTCTCCCATCAATCATCTGTCTCTATACTATTTCGGTACAACTATCCATAGGCGACTACGTATTTCTGAAGCATTTTAACTGCATCGAAAAATTATCTGGAACATCTAACCTGTATCTAATCGTTTCCTTTTTTTACATTATTCTTCTACTAAAAGCCCCTTTACCCTTCTTTTTAGATGCGGTAGCCTTCAATTCCTACTTTCCTTTAAAGTCAGTTCTTTTCTTTATCTTACTGTTTTTACTGTATATTGGCAATTACCGGCAGAGGTAAATAGGAAAAGAATAAAAGCGATGGTGCCGCTAGCCAGATGGAAGTTATATCAGACTGGGTTATGTTTATAAGCAGATAAAGAGGTTTCTCAATAAGCATGGCTTACCTAGTATTAGGTTTCATGATTGCAGCATACATTTGCTACTATGCTACTAGAGGCAGGAATAGGCCTTAATTTTGTAGTTAGCCCACTGCGTAGTTAAAGAGCCTTTAACTTATCTCTAAGTAGTGCAATATCCGGTGAATTAACGATACTCTGTCCAATTGATAATAATTCGAAATATACCACTCTTTTATCCAGAACTTTAAGGGAGCCGTTTTTTAAAAACCAGTCTAAAAGGTATTCTTTTGGTGAGTTACGTTTAGCATCATAATGGGCACCCCCATGTTTATTGGCGAAAAATGTTATGAGCTCACCACGGGTTAGTATTTCTTGTTTCATTCCACCAGGTGGGTATCTTCGTGTTATTAATAAACACGAAGACTGTTGAAATGCACTTACCCTCAATGGTTTATAAGGTGGTTCTCCCACTTGCTTTTCTGGCGGCCTAGCCATATCGAGTATTTTCATTCCCGCAACCTTTGCTCCTTTATAAAGTGCTCCCCCCGCCGCGGCAAAATCTATTCTTAGAATGGGATCCTCAGATATCATTTCTTTTAAATCTAATGCTAAAATAATAGGTTCCTTAGAAAAACCCACTTCCCGCCATGCTCTTCCTAGATCTCCATAAGTAATGAGCCTTCTTAATATGGGACTTGTGACTCTCAAAGATTTATCATCAATCTCCTGATCCCATTTCTCATTCAAGTAATCCAGTGCATCTAAAACGCTATCTAAAAATTCTTTATCCATAAACCATCCTCCTTATTATGAAGGAATTCGGCTTTTGGGAATGATTTCCTCCAATTATTCTAATGGGTCATACATTTAAATGCCAATAGGTACAAACTCTTAAAATTTTAATAAGTATTAAGAATTATTATGATTTATAAACATTACAGTAAAAAGGGAAGAACTAAAAATATGCAAAAAACAAAAACCGCACAAATCCGCGCGGTTATTTACTTTCACCTGGAGCCGATGGCCGGATTTGAACCGGCGACCTGCTGATTACGAATCAGCTGCT
>CAZUFR010000042.1:0-9596 GCA_964619655.1 uncultured Syntrophomonas sp.
GTAGCAATATGGGAGTGGATATCAGCACCTACCAGGCCCTGGAAAATAAATTTTACTCCCAGGGTCATGACAACGGTTACCAAAGCTATTTTAACCATCCTCTTGCCTTCGTAAACTACCCCGGTTAGTTTCTGCAGATAAATCATATTCAGCAGGGAACCTATCAAGAAAGCAGTTACGGTACCTATAGCCGCACCCTGAATATTTAACGTGGGTACACTGGTAAGGGTATAGTTAAGAAAAACTTTAATAATACCGGTAATAATCAGATTACGCATGGCTATCTCGGGATGCCCGATGCCCTGTAACCCTGCACTGGATAGCTGGAAAGCGGCCAGGACGATACAGGAAAAGGCCAGCGGTTCCAGAGGTAGACCAGCTTCTGGAGTCGCATAAAGCAGGTCGCAAATAGGAAAGGCCAGGATATACAAACCGGCGGCACAGGGAAAGGATATGAGCATACCGGCACGAAACGCATTATTTATACGGGAATTTAGTAATTTGCTCTCCTTAGTGGCCAGAGCTTCGGAGACTGCCGGTACCAGGCTGGTGGCAATGGAAATGGTAAAAATAGTAGGTAAACCAATGAGTACGGCTGCCATGCCGGCCAATTGCCCATACAGGGCAGTAGCCTGCGAGGTAGTATAGCTGATGGCCATTAACCGTCCCGGAACTATTACTGCATCCAGCATCTGTACCAGGGGCAGTACTACTGCGCCAAAAGAAACGGGTATTGCCAGGGTAATCATTTCCCGGGCTAATTTGGCGGAGCTATCTCCGGAATAGTTAAGAACCCGGCCCTGGGTTTTGTTTTTGGAGCGGAAACTTAAATAGTATATACCCAACACAATCAGGCCAACTATGCCACCTACTACAGCACCGAAGGTGGCTCCGGCGGCTGAGTATTCTAGACCTCGGGGAAATAAAAGAAATGCCAGAATTAAAACGGCGGTTACCCGGAAAAGCTGCTCTAACACCTGGGATACGGCAGTAGGTACCATAGTCTGGTGACCTTGAAAATAGCCCCTGAATACTGACATTAACCCGGCAAAAAAGATAGCTGGAGCAACTGCCAGAATAGGATAGTAGGCCCGTGGTTCTTCTAATACATTATTAGCTATAAAATGGGCGGATTGCATTACCAGGAGGGTTAAAATAATACCGAAAATAAATAATATCAGTAATGAAACCTGAAATATCTTGCGGCTATCGCCACTATAACCCTCGGTCTCTTTGCGAGAAACTAGTACGGAAATTGCTACCGGTACCCCGGCTGTGGCCAGAGCGAGGATGGTGGTATAAATAGGGTAAGCCATCTGGTACAGGCCCATTCCCTCGCCGCCCAGTAACCGGGCCAGAGGAATACGGTAAATTGCACCTAAAAGCTTGCTAATAGCCCCGGCAATGCTCAATACCAGGGCACCCCGGAGAAAGTTTTTTTTATTCTCCAACCTTAGCTCCTCCCCAAATTCTCGTGAGGTATATTATAGCATAAAAAAGAGCGATCCTATTGTAAATAAGACCGCTCCTATACTGCTACAATTATTGTTCCATCTGTTTGGCCAGGAAACCGGCAGCCGTTTCCGCCAGTTTAACCTCCATATCGCCCAACTTAACTCCTGCATCTTTGGTCACAATTATTACAGCTCCAATAGGATCCCCTTGAGTGATAATAGGTGCAATTACTTGAGATTTTATGGTGTACTCCCGGTCATCATTCTGAATTACGTGTACATTTTCATCATCAGCTTCTTGCAGGTCGTTCATAATGAGGGTAGTTCTTTCTTCCAGGGCTCTTTCCACTGCGTTACCAATAGCCTTGCTTAAAAACTCCCTTTTGTTAGCGCCTGCTACTGCTATAATAACATCCCGGTCAGCTATCATAGAAATATGACCGATAGTTTCGTGCAGTGAGTCCGCATACTCTTTAGCAAAATCCCCCAATTCTCCAATGGGAGAATATTTCTTTAAGATAACTTCACCTTCACGGTCAACAAAGATTTCCAGAGGGTCACCCTCACGAATGCGTAGTGTTCTGCGTATTTCCTTGGGAATAACGACTCTTCCCAGGTCGTCAATGCGGCGAACAATTCCTGTTGCTTTCAATTTACAATTATCCCTCCTTTTTTTAAAACTTGAAAATGTTGTTTTCTTTCTCAGTGATAGTATATAACTCAAAATACCCTTTTATTCACTTTTTACCATCAAACTGTGAAAAATTTTAACCTCCTTAAATTTGGGGACTTCACTTCCTTTCTAATCCATTTATAATAATATTGCCCTTTCTGCTCAGAAAAATTCCCGCTTACTGGGTGTTAATCTATGCAAGAAATTAATTCTGGTTTAACTAGCTTCCTTATCATATTTATCCATAAATGCTTAATATATTTATCTTTTTTTTGGGAAAGACTAGAATTAGAAAAAACATGCAGATATATAGTTAAGTCGGAGGGATATATGAAGAGAATTAACGCATTCCAAATGTACTGTTTACTATTGATAATGACCATGCCTCTGGCTTTCCTTATCGTTCCCGGACTTTTGACCTCATACCTGGCAAATAACGCCTGGTTGGCGCTGCTTGCTACCATAATACCAGGTACTCTGATAATATACATTTATTCCTCCCTAGTTAAGAAAAGTCGGCAGCCTTTTCCCCTGTTATTGGAAGAACATCTGGGCAAAATAACTGGAAAAATTCTTGGTTTTATATATATATTCTTTTTTATACTGACCAGCAGTTTTGCTCTACGTATTTTCGTGGAATTCATCGAAAGCAATGTTCTTCCCGGAACTCCAATTAGTATTTTTATCGGGGTAATGCTAATAACCGCTTTTACTGGGATAAAATCTGGCCTTGTTAGCATGGCCCGCATGGCTGAACTGATAACTTATGTCGGGGTACCGTTTACCTTTTTAATAATAGCCCTGACCCTTACTCATAATCCTGATTTTGGCAATCTTAAGCCTTTTGCTTATATGAGCTCTAAAGGGTTTGCCAGCGCTCTGGTTTTTGCTACCTTACCGCTTTTAAACATGGTTCCAGTTCTAACCCTGTTCCATTATTTCCAGCAGAACAGCTTTAAACCTATGTTTCAAGTATTGCTAAGCTATATACTGCTTATGAGCTTAATAACTATAACTACGGTTGTGGCTTTAGGGGGTCAAAACTCCAGTCTTTTTACTTTTCCTGCATTTGTAGCTATCCGCCTGGTAAGTATCGGGGACTTTATCCATAATATTGACATTATTTTTATCGGGGTCTGGATAATGGGAATATTCGGAGTTTTGAGCATCTGGTGGTTTATGGCCTGCTATACCATCCAGAAGGTTTTCAATCTTCATGATTATCGTTTCCTGGCTGCACCCACAGCACTGATTATAGGAATTACGTCAATCCTGCTCAGTCCCAATATTTTGGAACTAACCTTGCTAACAAATAAGATTTTGGCACCAGTCTACTACTTTTTCCTGCTTTTTATCCCTTTAGTAGTGTTTGTAATAACTCTCTTTAAAGCCCCGGTACAACACCAGCCCGAATACCCGGGAAGTGAAGAACCTGTATCAACCGCGGAATAGCTCCATCGAAGTTATTTTCAAGACAACTTTGTTATCAGCGCCTATTTTCGAATTAACCGCATAATAGTTATATTTACGTTCAAACTATTCAGGTAAGAATATACAGTCCAGAGGAGATGCTTAATGCGCTACCTGCAGAATAAGAAGAATAACCTCCCTACCAATAATACAGAGGAAATTATATCCCATCCCCTGGAAGCTGATATCGAAGTAAATCAGGCTAAACTGGAAACGTTACTAGAGCGCTGCTCTGATGCAGTTTTCCGTGAGTTTGTTATCGGTAGGCAGCCCCCGATTCGCTGCTTATTACTATATTTTGACGGCCTGGTACAGCGTAAAATATTGGATGATAACATGATTAAATCCCTGCTGCTGGATGTACAGATGACCAATGATCCCGGTAGCGAATTAAATCAGGCTGACCCGCTCACATCGGTGGAACAGCACATAATAAACGTAGCGGAACTGAAAAGGATAGCGACTTTACAGGAGGTTATTCGTCATATAGGTTCAGGCGATACTGTTCTGCTGATTGATGGCTGCAGCCAGGCTTTGGTCGCCGGCACCCGGGGTTGGGACTCCCGCAGTGTTAATACCCCGGAAAATGAACTGGTAATCTATGGACCCAAGGAAGGTTTTATCGAAAATTTACGTTCTAACACGGCTCTAATTCGGCGGCGTTTGAAATCCAGCAATTTTAAAATCGAGAGCCTGGTTATAGGAAAAATTACTCAGACTGATGTGGTTTTATGCTATATCGATAATATTGCTCCCCCGCAGCTGGTTGATGAAGTTCGTAAACGTTTAAAAAAGATTGACATTGATGCAGTACTGGACAGTAATTATATTCAAGAATTGATTATGGAGCATAAGTCTACTATTTTTTCCCAAACAGAGCAGACGGAAAAACCGGACCGAGCTGCTGCGCATCTGCTGGAAGGGAGAATATGTATTCTGGTAGATGGTAGTCCTATGGCCCTGGTGCTTCCGGTAAGCTTTCCCCGTTATTGGATTTCCCCCGAGGATTATTACATCCACTATATACCGGCCTCTCTATTCCGTATAGGCCGTTTTTTGGCCTTCCTGGTAGCTCTAACTCTACCCTCACTATATGTGGCAGTAATCAGCTATCACCAGGAGATGGTTCCTACTGCCCTGTACTTAACTATCGCTGCTTCCCGACAAGGAGTACCTTTTCCTTCTTTTGTCGAGGCTTTTCTGCTGGAGCTGACTTTTGAAATGCTGCGTGAGGCCGGCCTGCGCCTGCCTCGAGCGGTAGGGCCTGCCGTTAGCATAGTGGGAGCATTGATAATAGGTGATGCGGCGGTACGCGCCGGCCTAGTCTCGACCCCTATGGTAGTGGTAGTAGCCTTTACCGGCATCGCTTCTTTTGTTACCCCCAGTTATAATGCTGGTATTATCATTCGTACCGCCCGTTTTGCTTTCCTGGGGGCATCAGCATTATTAGGATTTTTAGGCATAATGATAGTATTTATTCTCATGTTAATCCGCATGGCTTCCTTATCGTCTTTCGGTATGCCCTATCTTACCCCTATGGCCCCTCTGAATACGAGGGAGATTACTGATGTGATATTACGCCGTCCCTGGTTTAAAATGCGGGAACGCCCTTACCAGGAAGGAATGACAAATCAGGTACGCCAGGATATAGCTGGAAAGGATTAGGGGGATTAGATGAAACGACACTTGTTTCCGCTTTTGCTAATTTTATTACTGCTTTTGGCTGGCTGTCAGAGCCGGGAGATTAACAATACAACCTCCGTACTAGGCCTGGGGGTTGATCTGAAAGACAATCAAATTGAGACCAGTGTGCAAATGACAAAGCCGGTGCCTCCCGAGCAAGCGGGGCAGGAAAATCCAACTGTAACCGTTTCTACCAGGGGCGCTACCCTCAGCGAAGCTGCTCGCCAAATCTTCCTTTCTATCCCTCGCCAGACTATTTGGACTCATTCCAGTACTATGTTCCTGGGCGAAAAACTGGTACAGCGGGATCTGGGCTTGATAATGGACATCCTTGTTCGTAATGTTGAAATCCGGAAAAGCGCCACGGTATTTATTACCCGAGGTTTTACCACCCAGGAGATTATGCAATCACAAACCCCGCTGGAACCATATTCCAGCCTGGGGATGAGGGATCTACTCCAGGCCCAGGAAAAACAAGTGGGTATATATGTTCCGGTGAAATTGGGTGAATTCATTTACCTCTTAAGTACCCCCGGAATTGATCCCCTGGTTCCGCAGATAACCCTGGGAAAGCAAGGGGATAAAATGATTCCTACCCTGAAGGGCAGTGCGGCTTTTAGGGGACGAAAAATGGTGGGTAGCCTGAATGAAGATGAGACCCAGGGCTACCGCTGGATGCAGGCCGGAAATATAGAGGGGGGAATGTTTATTATTCCCTCTCCTATCGATCCGCAGAAAAAGGTAACCCTGGAGTTAATCCGTTCCCGGTCTAAAACTAAAGCTACGGTTGTAGACCAGAAGATTAAGATGCAGATTGAAATACAGGCTGAAGGTAATTTTTATGAGCAGAACTCAACTGGTGCAGTATTAACCCCGAAAAATATAAAAATAATGGAGGAGCTGGCCAGCAGGGAAATTACCCGTCAGTGTAATGCCAGTATAACCCGGGCTCAGTCTCTAAGTAGTGATATTTTCGGCTGGGGCCGGCAGGTGGAATCGGCCTCCCCGGAAACCTGGAAGCAGGTGGCATCCCGGTGGAATGAGGTGTTCTCAGAGGTAGAGGCGGATGTACAGGTAAAGTTCTTCATCCGCCGTACTTACCTGACCGACAGTTCCTTTGTTTTTCGGTAGGATAGACACGGGGAATGGACACAGATAACGTGGAAACTTTGGAAACCCGCGGAAATTATTTGAGTATTGGGAAATACCCTTACTCCTTACTTTCTTAACCATTTTCATGATGTTTAGAGTAAGAAGTTGTAAGGTTACTTTTTTAATACAAGGAGGTCCTGATTAATGCTGGCGATTTTGATATTGATATTTATAGTAATTGTAGCTCTAGAGGTGCCGGCTCTGGTGCGTCAGCGGCATTACCGGGGTCTCGCAGTTTTTATGGGGTTTTATCTGCTGGGAGTTTATCTGGGATTGGCTCAGTATTATGGGTTGTTGATTTACAACCCTTTCACGATTATCTTAAGCAAACTAAGCTATTTGCCCCTTAATCCGATTGCGATTCTTGCGGGGTGTTGCTGTGGCTAAACGCCTAACTGCAATTATTCTCCTTTTTACTGTACTTTTAAGCTGCTGTGGTTGCTGGAATATGGTGGAAATAAATAATACTGCTATAGTAACCGCTCTGGGAGCTGATTTGCTAGAAAACGGCCAAATGCATTTTGCGGTACAGTTGGAATCAGCTTCTACCAAAAAAGAAGGGGCGATTAAGACTAAGAACCTGGTATTGACCTCAGATGGACGAACCATTACTGAAGCCGCCCGCAAGACTACCCTCTACCTACCCCGCATCCCACTATGGCCTCACGCTAGCAGCCTGATTATCGGGGAAAATCTGGCCTGTAATGATATGGCTCTTATCGCCGATTTTTTCATGCGTAATCGTAATGTGCGTATGGATTCTGATATGCTTATAGCCGATAATTTATCCCTGGAAGAACTTTTTTCTGTAAATGATCCCTTAACCGGGTGTTCTTTACGCTGTATAGAACAGTTGCTGCGCTTTCAAGAAACTTCTCTGGGGCATTATGTTCCGGTTTCAATTGCCGAATTCTTTCTTAAACTGGCTACCCCGGGAGTAGACCCGGTTTTACCTATCGTGACTGTAACTAGTATTAACGGAGAACAAGACTTAAAGCTGCAGGGAATGGCGGTGTTTAAAGACCGCCGCATGGTAGGTTATTTAAATGAAAACGAGAGTCGGGGTTATCGCTGGCTTAACCCGGGAAAGAATATGGGAGGGTTACTAGGAGTGGAAATGCCAGAGGGAGAGGGAAGAGTAGTCTTTGAAGTGGTTAACTTTAAAGCTAAACAGACACCCCGCCTGCAGGATGGGTCCCTGGTAATGGATATACAAATTCAAGCAGCTATTAATTTCTATGAACAAACTGGTACTGCTCAACTGGTAGGGCTGGAACAAAAGCAGAATCTGGAGATTGCTGCTGCCCGCCAAATTAAGCAGCAAGTTCAAGCCTGTATCGATAAATCCCAGAGTTTTAATAGCGATATCCTGGGTTGGGGGCGAACCTTATATCGCTATTATCCTGAGGAATGGGAGAAATTACAGAACAACTGGAAGGAAGTATACCCGCAAACTAGAGCTAATATTAAGGTAAATTGCCTGGTAGATCGAACCTACATCGGTACTCGTTCATTTGAATTTAAATAAGCAGGCAAAGATAAATCTACCTTTTTACGGGGGAAACAGTATTGATTGGATTAATGATAGTGTTTCTACTTTTGATAATCATAGTGGAAGGACCAGGAATTGTTAAACGAAAGGACTGGAAAGAAATCCTGGTTGTATCATTTTTTTCCCTTCTGGCAGTACTCTATGGATTGGATTATGCATTACGGTCTTATTTATTGCCTAATCCAAAGTCTTTTATTTATATGCTGCTCCCTTTAGCTGAGCAAGTTATGGCCTTTTTTAACCTTACCCATTAATTAGAAAATAGACACTGAAAACACTGATCAATATTTAAAGGAGATGGTTATCGGGTGGAAAATTCAAGTTTATCGGAAAGGCAGTTGGCCTTCTTGTTATTTATGTCCCTGATGGGTAACGCCTTCATCCTGGCCCCTATCAGCGGATCAGGTCGGGATGCCTGGATAGCTACACTGCTGGCGTCAGTGATAGGCCTTTATTTATTATTTGCAATTATCTCCATACAAAAGGCTTTTCCGGGTCAAAGTATTATCAAAATAAGTGAAATTTGCCTGGGTAAATTAGCGGGCAAAATCCTTAGCCTAATTTTTATTACTACAATTTTTTACAGCGTTATAATCTACCTGTTCGATGCTTGTATCCTGCTAAGAACTATTTTCCCTTTTCTAACCTGTTATTTACTACGCCCGCTGGTAGTAATAAGTATTGCTTACTGTATTTATAAAGGGGTTAACGCGGTAGGCCGTTTGGCTGATTTATTTGCTCCAGCTACCCTACTATTTATTATTGGCAGCCTTTTGGTTATAAGTACTGCAGCTGATTTTAGCCGTCTGCAGCCAGTAGGAGCTGATTGGCGAATGCTTGTCGGGGGAACCCTGGATGGGGCTGGTTGGCCTTATTCCGTGGTTACTATATTGGCACTATTCTTACCCTTTAAGTCTGACCCCGGAGGTAAATACCGCCTCCTTTATATCTGGTTTTTTATTGGGGTTATTATATTTACCGTTCGCAGTATACTGGTACTGGCCATACTGGGACCAGAGTACGTTTTACTGGCCCGTTTTCCTCTATATGCATCGTTACGAATTATAGCTTTTGCTGACTTCCAACGGGTAGAACTGTTCTTTTTTATCCTCTGGTTCTTAAGCGGGTTTATGGTTCTAATGATTAATTATATGGCCGGAGTACTGGCAATAAAAGAGTATTTTAACCTGGCCGACTTTAAATCCCTCATTTTACCAACAGGTTTCTTTCTTACTGTAATATCATTATATATGTACAATTCCGATATGGAGTTCTACACTCTGGAAGGAATAACTACCCCCCTTTTAAAACTTAGTATCAATCTGCTTTATCCTACTATTCTGCTGCTGGCTATTAAGATACGGGGTCGAAATTTGCAATCATCCCAGGTTGGCCCCGATTCTACCCCGGCCTCCTCAAAGGCATAATAAATCGTATCACATCATCTGCAAGATTTCCCCCAGGTTCTGCAGGGAGGAAGCCCGGTCCAGATTAAGTAGAAGGGTGTAATCGTTAAGGCGCCGGACTTTTAACTCCCGGCTCATCCGGGTTAAATGTTGGGGTAGCTTGCCAGCAGTCTTTATTTCCAGCTGCCGACCCTTACGGCGCAGGG
>CAZUFR010000043.1:0-9525 GCA_964619655.1 uncultured Syntrophomonas sp.
AGCTACCACATCGGCTACAAAATCAATCTCTTTGTCTGAAGATACTTGCCCTGCTTGCAGGCAAATAGACTGATAACCAGCATTATAAGCCTGCATGGCCAGGTTAATAATTTCATCCCGTTCCAGGTGGTAGCGCTTAATAAGACGATTATCCCGGCGTAAACCACAATAGTAACAGTTTTGACTGCAGATATTGGAATATTCGATTAGACCTCGAAAGTAAACAGCCCTACCCCGGTTCTCCTGACGACAGTGGTCGGCCTTTTCCAACAAAAAATGATGTATTGCCGAGTCTTCGCTTTTTAGATAGTCAACTATCAGGTCTTTGGAAAAACTTATCATCGGCAAAGTACTCCTTGAGAGTATTTTTTATTTCATTTAGGTCGTCAGGGGTAATTATATTGGCATTATCAATAAATAGGCCATAATTATTATTCAAGTGCAGCTTAACTAATGCTGTACTAATGTCAGGGGTTATAGTGCCGTGAATAAATGCCCAGCGGTAACCATAAATCCTGGCCCAGCGCACAATTAATTTTGGATATAATTCTTTTAAAGCTTCATGGCAGGAACAAATAATATTTCCACTGCTCTGGTAATGCATTTCAATAAGGGAATTTAGATTACTCATGGAAAAACCTCCTAAAAAGATCAGTATAATTTAACTGCCCCCTTACGATTTCCCCGCTACTCAGTTGCTTATGTCCCTATCTTTGCGGTTCCTTCCCACGCCTCACCCCTAACTCTAAACTCCCAATCAAATTCACAGATACGAAGTTAGTAATTCGACAATCCCATTGCCTATTCCCGCACTATTACAGGAACAGATCCCTTTCTCCGGCTTCAATCCGGGCTAACATTTCTCTGACGGTCTGCTTGATACTTTCATTGGGTAGTGATTCCAGTTCCGTATCAATCAAAGTCTGGCCCACCTTTTTGGTCTTATCACTGGCGTAATCGAGCAAATATTCCCTGAAGGTTAAAATGGCGTTGGGCATACACAGGTTATGAACCTTACCCTTTTTAGCTATGTCCATAAAGTAGTCTCCAGTTCGACCACAACGATAACCGGCGGTACAAAAAGAAGTTATAAAACCCATTTGGGCAAGATCACGAATAGCCTCATCCAGGCTACGGTTATCACCTAGGATAAACTGTTGTTTACTGAAATCCAGCTTATGTTTACTATAGCTGCCTACGCCAATGTTGGCATCAGCATCTAACTGGGTGCAACCTACCTTTACCACATCATTCCTTATTTCGGCTTCTTCCCGGGCAGTTATAATCATTCCGGTGTAAGGTACCGACAGGCGAATAACGGTAACCAGTTTCTTGAAGATATCATCATCAATCAGGTAGGGGCTGTCATTAATCCAGGGGGTATTTACAGCCGGCTGCAGGCGGGGGAAAGATATGGTATGGGGACCGACTCCGCCGAATTTATTCTCCAGGTCAATAGTGTGTAATAATAATCCCATAATTTCGAACTTCCAGTTATACAGGCCAAAAAGTGCCCCCAGGCCTACATCGTCTACCCCGGCTTCAATACAGCGGTGCAGGGAATAAAGGCGCCAGAGATAATCGCGTTTTAGAGGTCCGCGGGAATGCAAGTTTTTATAGGTTTGGTGATGGTAGGTTTCCTGGAATACCTGGAAGGTACCAATTCCTACTTCTTTTAAGACTTTCAGATCATCAACACATAAAGGAGCAGCGTTTACGTTTACCCGTCGGATTTCTCCGTTATCAACTTTGGTACTATAGGCCGTTTGCAGGGTATCGGCAATATAATGAACATCAGATTTAGGGTGTTCCCCGTAAACCATAATCAAACGTTTATGTCCCTTGCTTACCAGGGCTTTAATTTCTTCCTGAAGTTCTTCGGTATTCAGGCCATGTCGGTGGATATCCTGGTTCTCATGGCGAAAACCACAATAAACACAATTGTTTACGCAATAATTGCTGACATACAGGGGGGCAAAGGTTACTATCCGGCGTCCGTAAACTTTCTGTTTAGTTTGTAATCCGGCAGCATACATCTCTTGCCACAGCTCTTCATCGGTGCAGTTTAACAGAGCGGCCGTTTCTTCCGATTCCAGCCGTTGCAGTTCCAGGGATTTGGCCATAATCTCACGAATTTCGGATTTGTCTGGCTTCTGCTTTTTAAGCAGGGTTTCGTTAATTAAATTTTCATCAAGAAAATCCTTACCCTTATTAAGGTATTTCTCAATTTCCTCCGGCTTAATAACATTTTGCACCCACTCTTTTACCGAAACACTACCCATTATACATTCCCTCCCAATAATATAAATTTTGTCTATGTAATTCCTAAATATCTTATATGTCTGGCGAATGTACCCTAAAAGAAATATGTAATCATAAAAAGGTTTTCAGGTTAGCAGAGTCGAACTTTCCTCACCCCTAACTCCTGACTCCTCACTCTAGACAATTAATCAAGTTCATAACTTAAAGCTATTTACAAGAAAACTTTGTTATCAGCGCTATTTTCGCATATTCAAACAAAACCGCTTACCCTGATATAGAGTAAGCGGTTTAGAATAAGCATACGCGTTTATATCCTCACCCCTTTAACTCAGTTTTTGACCTCATTATCAGGGAACGGTTTTTATTTTCATGACCTGTTAATCAGTTTTTACCTTTTATCAGATTAAGAGGACTTGGTTAAGGCACTTTTCACCGTAACATGAGGGAGGTTACCTAGCTTGCCGGTTAGGGCCCCCAGTGCGTCCGTATTCCCATCAACAATCAAAGAAATCACTGAGATATTTTTTTCGCGATAGGGAAGCCCCATTCTACCAATAATAATAGCTGCGTACTCGCTTAGTATCTGGTTAACCTGTGGTACCACTTCACGATTTTCAACTACTATACCAATTACCCCAACACGATTCTGACTCATAACCTGACCTCCCAAAACATAATAAAACCGCCAACCCACAAGGGACAGCGGTTATAACGCAATGTAAATATCAATGCCCCTTTAAATCAGCCTGAACCTTTTTAGTAGGGTAATATTGGATTTTTTTTAGTATATGCCTAAATATATTAAAAGGCAAGGAATAATTGAAAGTGAGGGGTAAGGTGTAGGGTTAGGGGTACTAATGATTTCGGTGATAATTATGTAATTTACCCAAACAGCCTAATATATTGCATATAAATAGGGAAATATCATGTTAAATACGGTTTGAATAATTGCTAATTTGCTCAACCCCTTACTCCTTACTCCTAACTCTAGACAATTAATCAAGTTATAAATCAGCGTTATTATACGATAACTTTATTACAGCGCCTATTTACTCACTAAGGAGGACTTACTATGGCAGTATTAGATTCAGACAGGTTGTTCCCGGTATGGGAAGATATCCCGGAAGAATTTAAAATAGAAGCATTCAGGGAAGTGACGTGTTTTTAAGTGGGCTCAGGAATCGTTAGGGGTGAAGGGGGAAAAGGGAAGTTTAACATAAAATGGGCATAAGCATGAACAATGTCAATACAGCGAGAATTTTAAACTTATGTTAGAATAAAGTTAAAAAGGGGGCGAGGAGACTTTGATGAAAGCATATGAAGCATTGAACCCGAATGCAGTTTTTTTACACCAGGGACAGACTATTGGGGAGGCCTCCCGCTTACTGCTGGAAAACAGTCTAAACAGGGCTGCAGTTTTAGGCAATAACCATGAATGTATGGGTATTATAAGTAAGGATTTGCTTCTGGAAGCGCTGTTAAACGGCCTATCCCAGGAAACTGAGATACAGGAAATAATGCAGACGCAATGCTATAATCTGGCCTTTGAAGATGAGGTTACGCTTGAATACAGTAAACAGATGGATTTTGGTGTTGTTTTGAAGGATGGTATACCTGCCGGTGTAATTGAACCCTCCGACGTTTTAAAAGCTTATGCTGTGCGGGAAGAAGAGGAAAAAGCGGGGCTGAGAGCGACCCTGGATGCAGTATATACTCCGGTAATAGCTATTAATAATGATAAGATTATTAAGATTATAAATAAATGGGCGGCAAAGGCATTGGGCATAAATGAAATAACGGCTGCTCGGTATGCCAATGCTGAAGAGATAATATCCAATCCAGAGATTCTAGAGCTCTTAACCGGGGAGATAGTTTATCCGGATAATAAAGTAACATTTAGCGGCTCCAGTTACATTCCTTATCGTAAGGATGTATTTATAAACGGGGAGCGTATAGGTCGAGTGCTGGTACTAAGGGATATATCAGAAGTAGAAATGCTGGTACGGGAATCTGAATACACTAGGCGCCTTAACAACGAGTTGGAAGCAATTATTGAATCATCTTTTGACGGATTGTATGTAACTGATGGTCATGCCAATACTCTCAGAATTAACAAGGGTTTTGAACGTATTATGGGTATTACCCATGAACAATGTGTAGGACGCAATATGGCAGACCTGGTTAAGGAGGGCGTATTCTCTCGTTCCGGAACCCTGGCTGCTCTGGAATCAGGAGAAAGGGCCAGCCTAACCCTGACTGCCAGTACCGGAAAAGAAGCTCTGGTCACCAGTAATCCAATCTATGACGAAAACGGTAATATAATTCTGGTAGTAACTAATGTGCGTGATATAACCGAACTTAACGAACTAGAGCGTAAGTTAGAGCATGTTGAGGGTCTGCGGGAAAGGGAAATGGAAGCGGTAATAGAATCCATGTTTGACGGGCTCTATGTAACTGATGGTCAGGCTAATACTCTGAGGCTTAACCAGGGTTTTGAGCGTATAATGGGGATTACCCACCAACAATGTGTAGGACGTAACATGGCGGAGTTGGTCAGAGAGGGGGTATTTTCCCGTTCCGGAACCCTGGCGGCTATAGAGAACGGTGAGCAGGCTACCTTAACCCTGACTGCAAGCACCGGGAAAGAAGCCCTGGTAACTAGTAATCCCATTTACGATGATAAGGGCAATGTTATTATGGTGGTAACTAATGTTCGTGATATAACCGAGTTAAATAAGCTGCAGCGCCGGCTGGAACGCGTGGAGGGGCTGCATGAACTTTATAAGACGGAATTGCAACAAATGAAACTGGTAAATTCGCGTAACCTGGTAATGACCTCGGCCAAAATGAAGGAACTGGTAAACATGGTCATTAGGGTAGCGGCGGTAGATTCAACCGTATTAATACAGGGTGAATCAGGTGTAGGTAAGGATTTAATTGCAGAAATAATTCATTCTAACAGCAATTGTAAGGATGGCCCTTTTATTCGGGTAAATTGTGGTGCTATTCCTGAGAACTTATTGGAATCCGAACTTTTTGGTTATGAAGCCGGAGCCTTTACTGGAGCCAGTAAAACAGGTAAGGTAGGTCTGTTTGAGCTTGCCCGGGGAGGTATACTATTCCTGGATGAGATAGGTGAATTACCCCTTAATTTACAAGTTAAATTACTACGGGCTCTACAGGATAAAGAAATTATGCGGGTAGGTGGGGTTGAACCCATTAAGGTTGAATCCAGGATAATTGCCGGTACTAATCGTGATTTACTGGAAATGATTGAAAAAGGCCAGTTCCGCTTAGATTTGTATTATCGCTTAAATGTTATTCCCATAATGGTACCGCCTTTACGGGAACGCCAGGAAGATATTCCGGTACTCATGAATTACTTTATCAATATTTTTAACGAAAAATATGGCATGAAAAAGCGGCTAGACAATAGTGTTTACAACTGCCTGGTGGAATATAGCTGGCCAGGTAATGTCAGGGAGCTGGAAAATCTGATGGAGAGACTGGTGGTTACCAGTATAAATAACATTATTACTATTAAGGACCTTCCTGCAAACATTAAGACTGGTTCTACCCAAACAGAGGATGGTAAGCGCTTGATACCCTTGCGGCAGGCGGTTGAGAATACTGAACGAGAGCTACTGGAAAATGCCTTTACCCGCTATCGTTCCAGCTATCAGATAGCTGAGGTACTGGAAGTCAATCAGTCCACCGTAATACGCAAAGCCCATAAGTACGGAATAAAACACTAGTATCAATTTTGAATTAATAATTTTGAATTTTGAATTAACGTGGAAATGCTTACGCATTTCTCTTTATTACAAAGCAACCCTAAATTAGGTGGTATCGTCTATAATTATACAAAAGAGCCTGGTGCAGGCAGGGGACCCGCACCAGGCTGTTTCTGGTAAAGGTGTATTAAAGGGAACCGTAAAATCTAGGATGATGATTCCGCAGCAATTTTATTGGTTTTTCTCCAGATTTTCATCTCGCCAGCTTCCTTAATTAATTGATCCCTGAACATAGGATGAGCAATATTGATGAGAGCCTCAGCTCTTTCCCAGGTGCTCTTACCTTTCATATTAGCTATACCATATTCGGTTACCAGCATATGAGTGGCGGTTCTAGGGTCAGTTACAATTGCGCCCGGTGTAAGTGTTGGTTTAATTCTGGACACCAGACCATCCTTACCTTTAAATGTAGAAGTCATACAGACGAAACTCTGCCCATTTTTTGATTTGTAGGCACCTTCAACAAAGTCAAGTTGTCCACCAGTTCCGCTTATGTGCTTGGTTCCTACACTTTCGGAACAGACCTGGCCAAAAAGGTCTACTTCAATACAGGCATTGATGGAAACAAAATCATCAATACTAGCTACTATTATTGGGCTGTTGGTGTAATCAACCGAATAAGCTGCCATGCCAGGATTGTCATCAATAAAATCATATAATTCCTTAGTGCCCATGGCAAATGAAAAAACCTGTTTGTATTTATCTATACTCTTACGAGCACCGGTAACTTTACCAGCTTTAGTCATTTTTACATAGGCATCAACATACATTTCAGTGTGTACACCCAGGTCCTTGAGATCTGATTCGGCAATCATAGTACCCATGGCATTAGGAATACCCCCGATACCCAGCTGGATACAGCAACCGTCATATAAGTGAGTGATAATATGCCCTGCTATTTTCTGCTCTGTCTCGTTGGGGGTTACATCGGGAATAGTTGGCAAAGGCATATTACTGCTTTCCACCACGTAATCAACTTGGCTGATATGAATACATTCCTGATTGCCACCAAGAACTCTGGGCATATTGGTATTTATTTCGACAATAACATACTGAGCCATTTCTATTGCCGCCCAGGTTGTAGGACTACCGGCTCCAAAGCTGAAATAACCATGTTTATCCATCGGGGAAACGGTCATCATCGCTACGTTGGTGGGATCACAATTATATCTGGTCATAAAAGGGGCTTCATGAAATTTCATAGGAATATAGGCTAGAAGCCCAGCATTGTACCATTTACGATCTTGCCCAGCAACATGCCAGGAGTTCCAATAAAAATGTTCTCCAGTAGGATCGGCTTCATTAGTATAATGAGGCCAGGCACCAATATCGCAGCGGATTTTCACATCCCATAGTTCATCTACTCTTCGAGCCAGTGCCGCGTCCAGTTCATTAGCGCCGGCTACTCCAAAAGCATATTCCACCCAATCTCCAGACTTGATTACCTTAACAGCCTCATCAGCGGTAACTAATTTCTTTTTATATTCATCAAGCCAACTCATACCTTAACCCTCCTTCTAAATTACAATTTTTTATATATAGTGCGGAGCCATTTATGAACTCCGCACTATAACACTGTTAGTTTCTATATTTACAAATAACCACTTAGCAGATTAAACAAACGCTTCTTCAGGGATGTCAATGGCGCTGGTGTCAGCGACCTTCATGGCTTTAATAGTTCCGAAGACAGCAGGAACGACATTTAGGACGTAGAACCGGGCAGTAGCTATTTTGCTCTTATAGAAATTAGCATCATAGTGGTCATCGCCTAGTTCCGCAAGTTTTTTAGCAGCTAGAAGAGCCTGATCAAGCATTAATTGACCGCAGACAATCATTGAAGCTGCATGCAGAACCCGGGTGCCGAAGAGCTGTATCAAATGGCGATTTTCGGCTCTCCAACCTTCAACCATGGCAATGATTTCCTTGTAGGTGGCGAAGGCTTCTTCCATCATGGCAAATTCATCTGCAAATTGCGCATCCTTTTTGTTAGCGATAAAGTCTTCAATTAAAGCAATCCACTGCTTCATTGGTTCGCCGCCATCCATGGTCGACTTACGACCGGTAAAGTCTTGCGCATGCATAAAGTTGGTACCTTCCCACAAGGAGTAGATTTTGCAGTCCCGGGCCAGTGAAGCCGGGGCATATTCTTCGATAAAACCATAGCCGCCGAGACACTGGATGGCTTGCTCGGTACTAATCCAGGCCATATCCGAAACATAGGCCTTACACAGCGGGATTTGAATCGTGGCCAAACCATCATAGTATTTCCTCTCGGCCGGATCGGAAGCATCGTGGGACAAATCTTGATAGAAATAGGTGCTATATAGTAATGCACGGCAGGCTTCCATGATAGCCTTCTGGAACATCAGCATACGGCGGACGTCTTCGTGCTGAATTATGGGAACACTTGGGCCCTTGGGGTCGTTCCACTTGGGGCTCTGTACCCGGATTTTACAATAATCCAGAGCTGCGTAATAAGCTGATGCAATACAGCCCTGGGCGAAAGTACCAGTATTCAGACGTTCTTCGTTCATCATCTGGAACATCTGCCTCATACCTTTGCCGCGACCGTCTACCGGTCCATCACCAATCATCCAGCCATAGCAATTGTCGTTTTCGCCAAAGGCCAGGGATGAGGTAGACGAACCATGGAGGCCCATCTTATGCTCGATACCGGTGCAAGTTACATCATTCCATGCACCTTGGGAGCCATCTTCGTTGACCCAGAATTTAGGAACAATTAAGCAGTTAATGCCTGCGGTACCTGGTTTTGCATCTGGGGTCTTGGCCAATACCAGATGAATAATATTCTCAGCCAGGTCATGATCACCGGAGGTGATAAAACACTTCTGGCCTTTAATCTTGTATAGACCTGGAGTATCGGTGGGGAAACATTTGGTGGTAACCGCACCGACATCGGAACCTGCTCCCGGTTCGGTCAGACACATGGTGCCGCCCCATTCGCCCGAGAACATCTTGGGCAGAAAACGCTCCTTCAGTTCTTCGGATGCATTATTCTGGATAACAGTGGTAGCACCCGCGGTCAGACACCAAAACATAACTATAGCGGGGGATGCACCAGACTGCATTTCCATAATGGGAGCGTACCAGGATAGCGGCATGCGGCCTTCTTCTGAACGGTTGGCGAACTGAGGACCAAGGCCGGCTTCACAAATTGTGTTGTAGGCATTCTTAAAACTGTCAGGGGTTATGACTGCCTCAGTGTCGCCGCCGACAAACTTGCAACCAGGCTCATCGGCATCTTTGTTGGCTGGGCAGAGCACATCACGGCAGATTTTGAAGGAAACATCAAGAAACCCATCAATATCGTCTATTCCGTAGTAGTCTTTGTAAGCATCGCAAGACAATAGCTTTGCCATGTCGAGCCATTCTTTAATCGCGAACTTTAGATCCCGCGTTTGATACATAAAATTTTCGTGTGCCAAAACAATCCCTCCTAGTTTTATTC
>CAZUFR010000044.1:0-9254 GCA_964619655.1 uncultured Syntrophomonas sp.
TAATGAAAGTGGTGAAAATGTTGTCATCTTTGCAGATTATTCGTGATGCGGAAAAGAAAATGGCAGTTCGTTTTGAGGAACTAGAGGAAAATGCTTACCAGAACCAGGCCAAAGTACTGGACGCCTTTAAGAAATATCACCTTAGAGATAGTCACTTTAATCCTTCCTCCGGCTATGGTTATGGAGATATTGGGCGGGAGCGCCTGGAGGATATATATGCTGAAGTATTTAAGGGCGAGGATGCTCTGGTGCGTTCCCAAATTGTATCGGGAACCCATGCTATTTCGTCCTGCCTGTTTGCTATTCTTAGACCAGGTGACCACCTGCTTTCCATAAACGGTCGACCTTATGATACTCTGGCCAATATAATTGGACAAGATAATAATATACCTGGTACCC
Source organism: uncultured Syntrophomonas sp. (assembly GCA_964619655.1). GTDB lineage: Bacteria > Bacillota > Syntrophomonadia > Syntrophomonadales > Syntrophomonadaceae > UBA4844. The sequence continues at coordinate 400 of CAZUFR010000044.1, forward strand.
TGGTAGACCGGGGAATTTATTACCGGGAAGTAAAACTGAATCAAGATGGTTCTCCCGATTATGAGGCCATAGCGAATGCTGTTGCTATTAATACCACCATGGTTTTAATCCAGCGTTCCCGGGGCTATAGCCTGCGTCCAGCCCTGAGTACAGAAGAGATTGAGAAAATGGTAAGGCGGGTAAGAGAGAAGAATTCCTCCACTATTATTATGGTGGATAATTGCTATGGTGAATTCGTGGAATTACGAGAACCCCTGGAGTGTGGGGCTGATATCATGGCAGGTTCTCTAATTAAGAATCCCGGTGGGGGATTAGCTCCCTCGGGCGGTTATATTATCGGGAAGGAAGAATTAGTGGAAACGGTGGCATATCATCTTACGGCTCCAGGTCTGGGTAAGGAAATGGGGGCCTTCCTGATAAACAAGCGTGATTTCTTTCAGGGCCTTTTTATGGCTCCCCATGTTGTCTTACAAGCATTGAAGTCAGCTTTACTTTTAGCCTACATTTTTGAACAACATGGTTATCAGGTATCACCTCGCTGGGATGAAGACCGGGCCGATATTGTACAGGCTGTTTTGCTTAAAAATCCTGATGAAGTTTTGCAATTCTGCCAACTGGTACAGAGCAACTCACCGGTAGATAGTGACTTAACTCTGGAATTTGGGGAAATGCCGGGATATAGTGATAAAATAGTAATGGCAGCAGGTACTTTTGTACAAGGTTCTTCCATAGAGCTATCCTGTGATGCACCCCTGCGAAAGCCTTATACAGTATATATGCAGGGCGGGTTAACCTATGAACATAGTCGTTTTGTAATCAAAAACCTGATTGATACCCTTATCCTACAATAATTATGTGAGGTGTTTTTATGGGTGCTGATACCATTGCTTTAGTTATAGCTATCATTGTTATTTTACTAGGTATTGCTGGAACTGTAATACCCATGATTCCGGGTATTCCGCTTATTTTTATCAGCATTGCTGCCTATGGCTGGTATGAGGGCTTTCAAGTTATTAACAGCAAATTCCTGGTGATTATGGCTGCTTTAACTATACTTTCTTTGCTGGTTGATTACCTGTCAACTGCGCTTGGTGCCAGTTACTTCGGTTCCACTAAATATGGGGTCTGGGGGGCAATTATTGGAACCTTCGTGGGGCTGGTAACATTCCCGCCGGTAGGTATATTCCTTGGTCCCTGGCTGGGGGCCTGTATTGGTGAATTTATTGCCGGTCAGGATTTTAATAAGGCTATGAAAAGCGGGCTTGGCACTGTGGTGGGGCTATTTTCCGGCATAGTTTTCAACCTGGCTCTATCCCTGGTAATGCTGGCCGCGTTCCTGATTAAGGTATTTTAACGAGAAAATAGGGTGCACATTTCCTTCTATTACAATTAACCTAAGCCCCACCCACAATTTTTTGGAATAAAATACGCGGGGCCAGATAATATACTGCCCCTGGAGGAGAGGTTTTATGATGAATAAAGAATCAATTATACGGCAGGTTAAAGAAGAGGATGTTAGATTTATCAGGCTGCAATTTACTGATATTCTAGGTGTGATGAAAAGCATCTCCATTACTACCGACCAACTGGAAAAAGCCCTGGATGGGGAATTAATGTTTGATGGGTCATCTATCGAAGGTTTTGTGCGCATTGAAGAATCGGACATGTATCTTAAGCCGGATTTCAATACCTTTTTAATACTTCCCTGGGGTAGTTTTAATTCTAAAGGTAAAACTGCCCGGTTAATATGTGATATCTACGATTCTAATAATAAACCTTTTACTGGTTCACCGCGCTATGCCCTGCAGGAGGTATTAAAAGAAGCTGCCGGGATGGGTTTTTCCATGTTTGTAGGGCCTGAGCCCGAGTTTTTCCTTTTCCATCTGGATGAAAACGGCCAGCCTACTCTGCAGACTCATGATAAAGCCAGTTATTTTGATTTACCCCCGGTAGATAAGGGAGAAGAGGCTCGGCGTGATATGGTGGAGACCCTTCAGAATATGGGTTTTGAAATTGAGGCCGCCCATCACGAGGTAGCTCCCGGCCAGCATGAAATCGACTTTAAATATCAGGATGCTCTGACTACTGCCGATAATATCGTTACCTTCCGTATAGCCGTGCGGGCCGTGGCTCAGAAACACGGGTTGCATGCCACCTTTATGCCTAAACCCCTGTATGGTATTGCTGGTTCCGGTATGCACCTGCATGTATCTCTATTTAAGGATTCTGAAAACATTTTTTATGACTCTTCAAGCCCGGATGGTCTTAGCCAGGTATGTAAATACTTCATAGCCGGGGTATTACAACATGCTCGGGCTATTTCAGCAATTACCAACCCAACGGTTAATTCCTATAAGCGCCTGGTACCAGGTTATGAAGCCCCGGTGTATATTGCCTGGTCTTATCGTAATCGCAGTCCTCTGATTCGTATTCCTGCCCGCCGCGGTGTAGGAAGTCGCATAGAAATACGTAACCCGGATCCCAGCTGTAATCCCTACCTGAGTTTAGCAGTTATTCTTAAAGCGGGCCTGGATGGTATTAAAAATGAGCTGGAAGTGCCTCCGGCAGTGGAGCAAAATATTTACGAAATGGATTTAGCCACCCGTAAGCTTAACAATATTCTATCATTACCGGAAAATCTCTATGAAGCTATCCATGAGTTAGAGAAGGACATAGTTATTCAGGAGGCCCTGGGAGAACATATTTATTCCCGTTTTGTATTGGCTAAAATCAGGGAATGGGAAAGTTATAGCTCCCGGGTATATGACTGGGAAATAGAGCAGTACCTGGAGAAGTTCTAAAAACCAAAAAGGCCCCGCCTGGCGGGGCCTTTATTACATTCGGCGTAACAAACCGGAAACCTTCCCGGCTATTTGCACGGTATCGATTATAATAGGCTGCATAGTACTATTCTCCGGTCTTAATTCGACGTATCCATCTCTACGGTAGAATCTTTTTACTGTGGCTTCATCATCTATTATTGCCACCACTATTTCTCCATTGGTAGCATCAGACTGCTGTCTAACAATTAGGAAGTCACCATCCATTATGCCGGCTTCAATCATACTATCTCCTTTAACCCTGAGAATATAGTGGTTACCGGAACCGACAAAATCAACTGGTACCGGCAGGTAGTTTTCAATATTTTGTTCAGCTAGTATAGGGGTACCAGCGGCTATATCACCAACCACAGGAAGAGCCAGGGTTTCACTTATAATTCCCTGTCCATCATTCATATCCAGGGGAATAATTGCTCGTGGTTTAGTAGGGTCTCGTTTTATCAGGCCTTTCTCCTCCAGTTGGAGTAGATGAGAATGAACCGTGGAACTGGATTTGAGTCCCACTACTTCACCTATCTCTCGTACTGATGGAGGATAACCGTCAGTCCTTATTTTATCTTTTATACAGTCCAGTATGGCCTGTTGCCTTGCGCTTATTTTGTTATTCATTATTTAACCTCCAAAAGATGTTCTTGGCCTAACTCCATTCAAATAGCTTTGACCAGATTATACCATAATCTCCTCCTAAAAAACATATGTTCGTTGTTAAAAGTTTTAAGGGTAAGAGGAAAGAGGCTATTGTGAAGGAGGAGATTACTCTTCCGGCGGGTTGGATGAGGAAGTGGTAGCAATGCTTTACGATTGTCGGCAAGAACTGGATGACATCTGGTCTACTCTGAGTCCCGTCGGGGTTAAATAAGTCCTGCCTCGTTGTCTTTACGACCTGGCTGCCAAAAGCAGTCTGGCCCTACATTTTCCAGGCTGGCTAAAATGCGCCGCCGTGCTCCTGGATGTATCGCTTCTACCTGGTCAAGGATTTCCGCCACTTCATGCCTTTTAGTGAATCCGTCCGCTGGGCACCGATTTTTGACCGTTTTTAGCTCCATCGACTCCACGAATAGGCGAATGTCCCGTTCTTCTACGTAAATAAGGGGTCTAATCATAGTAATATCGGCCCGGCTTAAATAGGTGGAAGGCTTAAATACATTGAAACGGCTTTCATATAACATTGACATGAAAAGTGTATGCACTACATCATCCAGGTGGTGACCCAGGGCTACTTTGTTGCAGTTATACCGTTTGGCCACCCGGTTCATAGCCCCCCGGCGCAGGTTGGAGCAGAGGGAGCAGGGGTTTTGTTCCTTCCGGGTTTCAAATACTACCCGACCAATATTGGTTTTTTCCACTACTAGCTCCATTCCCAGGGAGGTGCAAAAATCCTCCAGAGAATCAATTTCGTTTTCCCACCCCAAATCTACATATATAGGCACGATTTCAAATAATAGCGGTGTATGTTTCTGCAGTAAATCCAGAAAATACAGCATGGTAAAACTATCCTTGCCTCCGGAAAGTCCTACCGCTACCCGATCTCCATTTTCAATCAAATGATAATTTAGATTGGCATCGCGGACTTTTCTAAATATTATCTTTATCCTGCGGTTACTCATAATACCCCTCTATTTGAATTAGGAATTAAGAATTGAGAATTAAGAATTATCGTTGAAATGCTCCGTATTATTCTTTATCTTAGCTCTAAATAAATCCGCTACCTTAACAGCAATCGTAGGGAGCGCTCGTATGCCCCGTAGGTAAGTCTTATTATACAGGTTAATGCACATTTATTGCTTTTTGTAGCAGAAGTATTATTCCTTGAATCAGTTTATACTTTGCTTGGATAAAAAGCAAAATCAGCATAACAAAGGCCGGAAATTATATCTCCGGCCTTGCCCTGGACTTCCTATTTTGCTGGCAGGGTTTTGGGGTAGCTCCGGCTAACCAGTTCCACCGGGTGAACTACCTCACATTTATAGTTGTGGCGGCTAATACCATGGCGTAATTGCATACTGCAACTGGGGCAGCAGGTGGCAATTTTACCGGCACCGGTGACCATAAGGTTATCCATTTTGCGATCCAGTATCTTCATGGACAGGTCATAGTGGGTAAGGCTGTAAGTCCCCGACCCACCGCAACAACGATTGGCATCTACCATTTCTACAAAATCAACTCCGGGGATACGTTTCAGCAACTCCCGTGGTTGCTCCTTTATACCCTGGGCATTGGCCAGGTGACAGGGGTCATGATAGGTAACCCGGATATTTTCTTCTTCATTCCTGGTTACCGGCATTTTAATATCTATAACTTCAATCAGGAAGCGGGTCAAGTCCATAACCTTATCGGCAAATTCATAGGCTTCGTCCTCAATTTTTAATCCACCCAGTAAAAACTCCATGTTTTTACGAGAAAGAGCTGAAGTACAGGACGCGCAATCACTAATAATGTAATCTAAATTATAGGAGTTAAATATTTTTATATTATGAATAGCCAGCAACCGGGCGGTGTCCATCTTACCATTAGCTATATGGGGCAAACCGCAGCATTTCATGTCCTGCGGTATCAGCACATCACAACCGTTGCGGGTAAGAACATCAACCGTGGCCAGGGCTACATTGGGATTTAGTATATCCGTTCCACAGCCCAGGAAATAACCTACGGTATACTTTTTCTCTCCCTTAGCCCGATTAATTTTTCTGAGCCGGCTACGGGCCGGTTGGGAAGGGATACTGCTCATTATTTTTTCCGCCTGAGGTAAGTCCCCAGGTAAAATACGGGTTAAACCGGTATTGCGGGCAAAGGACTGCAGTCCTAGCTTTTGCAGCCCACTCATAATTTTGGTTGAAGCCCTTAATAGGCCGGGTTTGGTCCACATAGTATCAAAAATTAGTTCCTTGCCTATACTGGGGTTTTGCTCATATATATATGACCTGGCAGCAGCATTAAGCTCGTGCACATTTATACCTGAAGGACAATTGACACTACAGGTTTCACAAAGCAGGCAATTGGATAATTTATCATATACCTCCTGCCGGGGGTCAACCTTTCCATCCCGTAACATTTGGACCATAAAGACATGGCCCCGGGGTGCAGCAGTTTCATTTCGGATTTCATCAAAAACCGGGCAAACACTGCGGCATTTACCACAGCGCACACATTTCATGATTTGTTCTTGCACTGGAGGCAGCTTCTTGAACTCCATAGCACCCCCTCCTTTCTAATTCCAAAAAAAATCAGTGTAAATCATAGGGAATCTGTGTTATCTGTGTCCATTCCCCGTCTATTTCTTAGATCAGTTTTCCTGGATTCATTATGCCCCGGGGGTCAAATGCCTTTTTAATCTCCTTCATGTAATGCCAGGCCTGACCATGTTCCATTTCTGCGTACTGGCGCCGGACCACTCCTACCCCGTGTTCACCAGTAGTACTTCCTTCCATTTCTATAGCTAGCAGGTGAATATCGTGAACCAGTTGCAGCACTTTTTCCACTTCTTCCGGGTTTTCCGGATTAATTACCGGGGCGGTATGCACATTACCATCACCGATATGGCCATAGTTAACCACTTTGATACCGTATTTATCGCCCAGTGCCCTTATAGCCCGCAGGGTATCGGCAACTTTGGCCAGGGGAACACTGATATCCTCACCAGCAAATATGCGGCTGCCATCCTTCCTGACCCGGGCCGCAGCAGTAGCCGTAATACTTCTGCCTTCCCAAAGTTCAGCCATGCGTTTAGCCTCGGTCGACCACTCCACATTACGAGCTCGTTTACCAGCGACTTCTTGTATTACCTGGCCTTCATATTCTACTGAGGGGGGATTACCGTCGATCTCAAATAGCAATATAGCTTCAGCCTCAGGTAGATTAATTTCAGGCTTAAACAGGTTTACCGCCTGAATAGCGGAACTATCAAGTATCTCTATCCCGGAGGGAAGAACCCCGGCCTGGTATACATCCAAAACTGTTGCCGGAGCATCATCTAAATTATCAAAAATTGCCATGGCAATACCACGTGCTTTAGGCTTGGGCCAGCAGCGCAGACGAATTCTAGTAATAACCCCTAATATACCTTCCGAACCTACCATTAATTTGGTCAGGTTTAGTCCGGAAACATTTTTAATACAGCGGGCCTTCATTCCCCCCGTAGTAATAACATCACCATTAGCCAGTACCACTTCCAGACCCAGGATATACTGTTCGGTACAGCCATATTTTACTGCCCGCAAACCACTGGCATTGTTGGCTACCATTCCTCCGACCGTACACATCTGACTGCTGCCCGGGTCGGGTGGGAAAAACAGATTATATTTGGCCAATTCCTTATTAAGATGGGCATGTATCACCCCGGGACGGAGAATAACCTGCATATTATTAGCATCAATCTCTACTATTTCATCCCAGGTGGAAAGGTCCAAAACTATGCCACCATTTAACGCCACACAGCCACCAGTTTCGCCGGTGGCAGCACCACGGGGGATAATATCGATATTATTATCGAAGGCCAATTTCATTATTTGTTGAACCTCTTCCGTGGAGCGTGGCATAACCACCGCCCAGGGGTTGGCTGGTTCCAGTTTGGTCAAAAATGAACTGTCATAAGAATAGTACATCAAGTCGAGCTCGTCGTAGAGAACTTTATCCTTGCCCAGCATCTTAACCAGTTCCTTTTGTAACGCTGATTTATCCATCTGTAGTCCCCCTTGACAAAATACAAAATATGATATTAAAATCCCTGCCTATTATATCACAAAGGCAGTAACCAGGATTATAAATATATGGTGTATACGGTATAATCTAAGTTATAACCAGGTACCTTGAGCCATAAAATGTAGAAGACAATTAAGTTTTACGTCTATTAATTAAGGAGAGTTTTATGTATTCACAAATATTAAATTATCTGCCCACAGACCGTTTGCTATTCAACGAAGAAATGAAAAATCATACGACTTTTAACATTGGTGGACCAGTAGACATAATGGTACTACCCCAGGATGAAGAAGATGTTTGCACCGTTGTATCATTTTGCCGGCAAAGAGACATACCTTTATTTATATTCGGTGTGGGGAGCAATCTGCTGGTGCGAGACCGGGGCATACGGGGAGTAGCAATGAAATTGGGAGAAAATTTGGATGAAGTAGAGGTTAGGGGTGAAGAGATACAGGCCCAGGCCGGTATAAAAATCTCTGCTTTGGCTCGAATAGCAGCTTTCCACTCATTATCTGGCCTGGAATTTGCCGAGGGTATACCGGGAAGCCTGGGAGGAGCACTAGCTATGAATGCTGGGGCCTATGGTGGTGAAATGCAGGCGGTAGTTTCTGAAGCCCGGGCCATAAGCCCTGAAGGCAGTATTAAAACTTTTAAGAATGCGGATATGCAATTTGGCTATCGGCAGAGCATTTTTCAACGTAACGGTTATATAATAATTTCTGGTCTTTTAAAATTGGCAACTGGTAACCGGGAGGAAATAGAAGAGCGTATGCTGGAATTTGCCCGCCGCCGCGAGGATAAACAACCCCTGGATAAACCAAGTGCGGGTAGCACTTTCAGGCGCCCCCCAGGGTTTTATGTTGGCCCCATGCTGGAAGAACTGGGGTTGAAGGGTTATCAGATAGGTGGTGCCCAGGTATCGAGCAAACATGCTGGCTTTATTGTTAATAACGGTAATGCCACTGCCAAAGATGTTCTTAACCTAATTGCCTTGATTCAGCAAAAAGCTAAAGAGAGTTTTGGAGTAGACCTGCAACCGGAAATCCGGGTAGTGGGGGAAGATTAGTAAGAAAATAGGGTGCTGGTAGCAGACAATATGGGTAGGGCAAAGTTCAGGGGTAACCTAAAATACGGGGTTAATTAAGAATTAAGAATTATGAATTTTGAATTATTGTGGAAATGCTTATGCATTTCTCTTTATTACACTTAACGCAACCCCAACTGCTATTTTTATGCTTGTTTGCGGCCTGGGGCCATGGGGGTTAGTAAGAAAATAGATAGGGGAATAGACACTGATAACACAGATTTCTTATGATT
>CAZUFR010000045.1:0-1291 GCA_964619655.1 uncultured Syntrophomonas sp.
ACCAGCACTACACTTAACCCGGTAATGAAACCGGCATTGGACGAAGTAGTATACTTCAGGCCAACCGTCTGAAACACATAGCCAATAGTTAAAAAAATCCCCAGCAGGCAGCCTGAGTAATAGGTGGATTTGGGAGCGCTTTTTAACTGCCGCCATGACACCACTCCTAAGAGAACAAAGGCCAAAATAAATCGTATTCCCAAAAACAGAAACGGTCCAATTTCTAACAGAGAGTTTTTAACAATTACAAAGGTGCTGCCCCATACTATTGCTACCAGCAGCATACTGAGTTCAGCCTCAGTACGTTTTTTTAAAAACATTTCTATAACCTGCTTATTATTTATTTCTTCAAGTATAAAGTTATTATTGCTAGTTTACCCTATCTGACAGAGATTGTATAAGTCCTGGTAACAGCAAATCTTACGATTGTCTAAAATATCGACAATGTTTATAATGAATATATATATATTACTACATACGAGATTAAGGAGTGAGCGGTAATTGAAAAAATGGATTAAAATGCTGGTAGTAGGAATGTTGATTACGGGCTTGTTAGTTACTGTAATCGGTTGTAAAGGAGAACAGCAGAAAGCCGGTGACAACACCCCCAAGGAGAAATTGATTGTTGGAACGGAAGCTACCTTCCCACCCTTTGAAATGATAAAGGATGGCGAGTACACTGGTTTCGACATGGAAATCATCAGAGCTATCGGGGAAAGCCAGGGTTATGATGTTGAGATTAAGCACCTGGGTTTCGATGCTCTCATACCGGCAGTTCAAAGCGGGAATATCGATTGTGTTATAGCAGCTGTAAGTATTGACGAGGAGCGGTCTAAAAAAGTAGATTTTAGCCAACCCTATTTCGATGCCGGTCTTATTATTGCAGTTAAAAAAGAGACCACCGGTATTACTACCACTAAAGACTTGCAGGGTAAGAAGATTGCGGCCCAGGTAGGTACTACCGGTGCGGAAGCCTGCCGGGAAATAAAAGCTAAAAATGCCAAAACCGATGTACGATACTTTGATTCCGTAGGTGAAGCCTTTATGGAACTGGAAAAGGGCGGAGTGGATGCAGTTATTAACGATCTCCCGGTTACCCTGGATTATATCCAGACTACGGGTAAAGATTCTGTTAAAATGGTAGGGGATGTCTTTAATACCGATGAGCAGTACGGTATTGCGGTTAAGAAGGGGAACAGCAAACTCCTTAACGACATAAATAAAGGTCTTGACGAAATTAAAGCCAGCGGTCAATATGACCAGATTTATGCCAAATGGTTTAAATAGAATT
>CAZUFR010000045.1:1391-9209 GCA_964619655.1 uncultured Syntrophomonas sp.
ATTAAAGCCAGCGGTCAATATGACCAGATTTATGCCAAATGGTTTAAATAGAATTTGCCATATTAACCTCCATGGACAAAGGCCATAATCGGCGAAAATAATAGCCGGCGTTGTGGTAATTATAACAAAAAGAAATGCAAAGCATTTCCACGTTAATTCATAATTAAAAATTCTTAATTCTTAATTAACCCCGTATCTCGGGTTACCACTGAACTGTACTATACTATAATATTCGCTATTGACATGCTATTTTCTTATTTAATGGCAGGCGAAAAGCGCGAGTTTAAGCCTCGCGCTTTTAGATTGTTTACTTAGGGGGATTTTATTATATGCAGCTTTTAGACCCGAACATTTTTGCTTTAAATATCTTGCAGCCTATTTTGGAATCAAATGGCTTTCAGCTAGTTATTCATAATATGGGCCATTTTTTACATGGTACTTTGCTTACCCTGGAAATAACCGCTTTGTCAGTTCTTTTCGGTATGTTTCTCGGTCTATTGGCTGCCTTGCTAAAAATGTCGCGCTATAAAGTGCTATCTATTCCGGGTGTTATATATATCGATTTCTTCCGGGGTACCCCTTTATTTGTCCAGATACTGCTTTTCTATTTTGGTATACTGCCACTGGTATTTGATGCTAGTTCCTTTCAGGCAGCAGTTATCGTATGTTCACTTAACAGTGGCGCCTATATTGCGGAAATAGTAAGAGCTGGTATTCAGGCGGTGGACAAAGGCCAGATGGAGGCAGCCCGCTCGTTAGGTATGAACAACCGTCAGGCTATGTGGCATGTAATACTACCCCAGGCTTATAAAGTTGTAATACCACCCATGGTAAATGAGTTTATTGCTATGCTTAAAGATACCTCGCTGGTGGCGGTAATTGGGGCGGAGGAACTCACCCATTCGGGAAGGATTCTGGTTTCGGTTACTTATGAAGCCGCCTGGATTTGGGGTACGGTGGCTCTGATTTACCTGCTGTTAACCCGGGCGTTGTCCATGCTGGGTGATTACCTGGAAAGGAGATTGGCAACTGAATGATTACGGTAAAGGATCTCTATAAGAGCTTTGGTCAGCTCCAGGTGCTGAAAGGAATTAATTGCCACATCTCCCCCCAGGAGGTTGTATGTGTAATTGGCCCCAGTGGTTCAGGCAAGAGCACCCTCTTACGCTGTGTAAATCAACTGGAAAAACCTGATTCCGGTACGGTAACTATAGATGGGGTTGAGCTAACATCACCAAGTACCGATATAAACAAAGTACGCCAGCAGGTAGGAATGGTTTTTCAGCACTTTAATTTATTTCCCCATCGGACTACCCTGGAGAACATCACTATGGCTCCGGTGGTAATTAAGAAAACTGATAAAGCCGGGGCCCAGTTGGTAGCCCACGAACTGCTTCGTAAGGTAGGGCTTTCAGATAAGGATGACGTATACCCGGCCCAGCTATCCGGGGGACAGAAACAGCGGGTGGCTATAGCCCGGGCACTGGCTATGCAACCTAAGGTTATGTTATTTGATGAGCCTACTTCTGCCCTGGACCCGGAAATGGTAGGGGAAGTCCTGGAGGTAATGAAAGACCTGGCCAAGGAAGGTATGACCATGATAGTAGTAACCCATGAAATGGGGTTTGCCCGGGAAGTGGGCCAGCGGGTTCTTTTTATGGATGAAGGGCTGATTGTAGAAGAAAACACCCCGCAGCAGATATTTGAAAACCCCACTAACCCCAGAACCCAATCCTTCCTCAGCAAGGTGTTGTAGGAGTGGGTGACAGGGGACGGTTCCTGTGTCACCTACAATCTCTGCGATTTAAAAGAAACAGAGGGACTGTCCCCGTGTGCGCCCGGGATTAAACATAAAAACACACAAGAACCGTCCCCTTGTGCGCGCCTGTGTCACCTACAATCTCTGCGATTTATGTCTGACGGGTATGTGCTCGATGAATTGATAGATGTAGGGGCGAACCCATGTGTTCGCCCGCGGGATAGCAGTTCTGATGTGTAGGGCCAACAATTCCTATGTCCGACCTCTGACTTCCGAAATCCGACTTCCGTTACGGGAGGTTTATATGCAAGAGCAGGAAAGAGTAAAAAAGATCCTAGAACTCCTTAAAAAAGAATACCCTAACGCTGGTACCCGCCTGCACTTTTCCAATTCCCTGGAGTTGCTGGTAGCAGTAGTCTTATCCGCTCAAAGCACTGATGAGCAGGTTAATAAAGTTACCCCGGAGTTTTTTTCCAAGTTTAATTCGGCTAAGGAATTGGCGGCAATAGATTTAGAGGAATTGGAAGAGTTGATTCGGGGAGTAGGGCTATATAAAAACAAAGCCCGCCATATCAAAGGTCTGGCGGGAAAAATCACTGCAGATTATGACGGGGAAGTGCCCGGCACTTTTGATGAATTATTAAAGCTGCCCGGGGTAGGGCGGAAAAGCGCCAATGTTATGTTGTCGGTTGGTTTTGACCAGCCCGGGCTGGGAGTTGATACTCACGTGAAACGGGTAGCCCGGCGCCTGGGAATTAGCACCGCGAAAAATACTACCCTAATAGAAAAAGACCTGAAACAGGTCATACCGGTATCATTATGGAGTGATTCCCATCACCTTTTAATAGCCCATGGCCGCGCCGTTTGCCAGGCTCGTAAGCCCAAATGCGGTGACTGCATACTGGCAGCATTATGCCATCGCTGTGAGGTGTAGGGGCGAACCCGTGTGTTCGCCCGCGGTTAGCCCCCTTCTTTGACGCAGATTTATGCAGATTCCTTTTTCATTAATTATTATCAGCGTTAATCCTTATAGAATCCGCGCGAGCGAAGCGAGCCCGCGTCTATTCTCTTACGCCTTACAACTGAGGCTGTTGCCGGTTAGGGTATGATACCCCGACGCGCAGACACACGGGTCTGCCCCTACAATTCCTACCTCTGACATCCTACATCCTACATCCTACATCCGTCCTCCGTTGCCTATATCTTAAAAGTACTCACTATCTGCTGTACATTACCAACATAGGTATTCAGGGATTCGATTTCGTTAATCATGGCATCTACCGACAGTTCCTGTTTCTCCGACAAATCAGTGACCCCCCGGGAATTGGCTGCCGTTTGCTGAGCAATAGAAGCAACCGCATTTACATTATCAACCAAATGGTCAGTGGAGGCCGACATTTCTTCCGTAGCCGCCGAGATTTCTTGAATCTCCGCATTTATTTGGTTAACCGAAGTGACAATAGTAGAAAAAATATCGCTGGTTGACTTTATAGCTTCTGCCTGCTGGGTAGAAACCTCCCTGGTTGTGTTCATATCTGTAACTACCTGGTGAGTATTGTTTTGCATTTGCTTTATTAGAGCAGCTATTTCCTGTGCCGACTCCGCTGATTGTTCGGCTAAAGTTCTAACCTCTTCTGCCACTACCGCAAACCCCTTACCGTGTTCACCGGCTCGGGCCGCTTCGATGGCTGCGTTTAGAGCCAGCAGGTTAGTCTGGTTAGCAATATTGCCTATTACCTCAACGATTTGTTCTATCTTGGTTGAATTCTGGTTTAACATCTCTACGGCCTGGCTAACCGCTTCGATGGCTGCATAACTATCCTCCATTTTGGCATTCTGAAGCTTAACCGCGTCCACCCCATTCTGTATAGCAGACTCGGTATCTATAGAAATATGGACACTCTTCTGGGTATTGGCAGCTACCGTATTAATAGTTGCTGCCAGCTCCGTAATTGATTGGGTAATCGCACTGGTAGCTTCTGCCTGGGTATCGGCACCGGTTGCTATCTCGTTAGTCGAGGCGGACACTTCCCGGGCAGCAACTCCGGTCTGCTGAGACAAACCCCGCAGGGTCTGAGATGACTCCACAATTATATCGGTGGCGGTATTGGTTTCACTAATCAACTGGTGCAATTTTGCAACCATATTATTCAGGTTGTCAGCGACCCGAGCCATGTAGCCATCACTTATATTAGTTATCTTTTGGGTTAAATCACCTTCAGCAACATGATGGGCAAAATCAGCCATGGTCAACGAAGGATTTACAAATTCCTTTAAATTCTGAGATGAGGAGAAAAGGCCGATAAATGTTGCCCCAACCCCGGCTACAACCGCAGGAAAGAGCACTATATGCACAGTGGGAAATTTTAATAATAGTACACCAATTATCAATCCTAAAACAGTGCCTCCCAATCCCGAACGAAGGCACACCTTAAACATCATTGCGCGCTTTTCTTTGTTATTATCATCTCCACTACCCAATCTAATGCCCCCCTATTTATATATCTCATAAACAATACTTCGCGGAATTTGCATAAAATCCTCCTATTTTAGCCAAATTATTCTATCATAAGTAATATTATTATATTTGACAATATATTAGTAAACAACTTACAACAAATGTATTATAAGGCCCAATCAATGGTAATAATCCTTATGATAGTTGTTTTGCTAAAGTCTATATGCTAAAATAAATAAGATTTTCAAGGGAATCCCGATATTATCAAGAACAATGAACGGGAGAGTAAGTGAAAGGGCGGATATAAGCGAGCCCGGAACTGGTGTAAGCCGGGTACTGCAGTTCACTGAAAATCACCCGGGAGTTTTCATTCCGAAGTTGACAAGAAAATAGATACTGAGTACACTGAAAATTATGAGGGACATTGAACTTGTTAAAAATATAATTTAACACGTATTCCCCAGTTTCTATTTTCATAAGTGGTTATGGCCGTCGGCTATGAGCGGGTTAATTAGGTTTGAACGTTGCGCTGGCGTTAACAGCTTGAGAGTGGTATCCCGTTAAGGGTATACTATTAGGGTGGTACCGCGGAAGGATGCCTTTCGTCCCTTGGGATGAGAGGCTTTTTTATTTTAAATATTGACCACCCGTAGCCTGAAGCGGCAATCAAGCATGAAAATGCAGTAAGTTTTTTTGACGCAGATTTAATATGATTTACGCAGATTTCTTTTTCTATAATTTTATTCGCGTAAATCCTTATGAATCCGCGTTATCTGCGTCTATTAAAATTCTATTTTTTAATTATCAAATTTGGTGAGGTGGTTTTCTAATGGCAAAAGGTAAATATGATGCGACCCTGAATCTCCCGCAGACAGATTTTCCCATGCGGGCCAATCTGCCCAATAAAGAGCCGGAGATTCTGGATTATTGGAACAAAATAGATGTTTACGCTAAGGTTCAGGAAAAGAATGCGGGCAAACCCACATTTATATTACATGATGGCCCTCCCTATGCTAATGGTGATATTCACCTGGGGCACACATTAAATAAAGTCCTCAAGGATATGATTATCAAACATCGTTCCATGGCCGGCTATGATAGTCCCTATATACCAGGCTGGGATACGCATGGTTTGCCGATTGAGCAGCAGGCAATTAAAAACCTGGGCCTGGACCGTAAACGTACCGATGTGGTGGAATTTAGGAAACATTGCCGGGATTATGCCTTAAAATATGTGGACATTCAAAAGGGACAATTTCAGCGCCTGGGAGTTCGGGGTGATTGGGACAATCCTTATCTAACCTTAAAACCGGAGTTTGAAGCTATTCAGATTAAAGTTTTCGGAGAGATGGCTAATAAAGGCTACATTTACAAAGGGCTTAAGCCGGTATACTGGTGCGGCGATTGCGAAACGGCTCTGGCTGAAGCCGAGATTGAATATCATGATAAGACTTCTCCATCAATCTATGTCAAGTTCCCGGTAAAAGAAGGCAAAGGGGTAATCCCTGAGGATGCTTACGTAATTATTTGGACTACCACTCCCTGGACTCTGCCGGCTAATACCGGTATTTGCCTGCATCCCGAGTTCGATTATATTTTACTTAAAATAAATGGCGAAAAATACGTAATGGCCAAAGGACTGCTGGAAACCGTGGCAGCAGAGTTGGGCTGGACCGATTATCAGGTGTTAAAAGAATTTAAAGGTGAGGAACTGGAACGGGGCGTTTGCCGCCATCCCTTCTTCGATCGCGATTCTTTGCTGGTGCTGGGTGACCATGTAACTCTGGAGGCGGGTACTGGTTGTGTTCATACCGCCCCCGGTCATGGTGATGATGACTTTCAGGTGGGTAAGAAATATGGGTTGGAAGTAATTTCCCCGGTAGATAACAGCGGTTGTTTTACCGAAGAGGGAGGACCATTTAAAGGTCTGTATGTTCATGATGCTAATAAGAATGTTATAGAAGAATTAGAAACCCGGGG
This sequence comes from uncultured Syntrophomonas sp., assembly GCA_964619655.1. Lineage (GTDB taxonomy): Bacteria > Bacillota > Syntrophomonadia > Syntrophomonadales > Syntrophomonadaceae > UBA4844. The sequence goes on from CAZUFR010000045.1 coordinate 7,589, forward strand.
TTTGCTTTTAAAGGCGGCCAAAATTGAGCACCAGTATCCCTATTGCTGGAGATGCAAGCACCCCATAATCTATCGCGCTACCGAACAATGGTTTGCCTCGATTGATGGTTTTCGCCAGGATGCGTTACAGGCCATTGACAGTGTACGCTGGATTCCAGCCTGGGGACGGGAACGAATCTATAACATGGTAAAAGACCGGGGTGACTGGTGTATATCCCGCCAGCGTACCTGGGGAGTTCCCATACCCATATTCTATTGTGAATCCTGCGGTAATACCGTAATAGATGAGAAGACTATTGAAAGGGTCAGTGAACTTTTTGCCCAGCATGGATCGGATATCTGGTTTAGCCAGGAGGCATCTTACTTGTTGCCGGAAGGCTATTGCTGTTCCAGCTGCGGTGGTGATACATTCCGCAAGGAAACAGATACCATGGATGTCTGGTTTGATTCCGGTTCCAGCCATATGGCAGTTTTGGAGACCTATGATGAATTAAGCTGGCCAGCGGATATGTACCTGGAAGGCAGTGACCAGCATCGGGGATGGTTTAATTCCTCATTGTCAACTTCGGTGGCCATAAGGGGTGTGGCTCCTTACCGGCAGGTCTTAACTCATGGCTTTGTAGTCGATGAAAAGGGCAGAAAGATGTCCAAGTCCCTTGGTAATGTAGTCGACCCCCTGAAACTTATTAAGAGCATGGGGGCAGATATCTTAAGGCTCTGGGTTTCTTCAGCTGACTATCGTAATGACGTTTCTGTGTCTGATAATATTATTAAACAATGTGCGGAAGCTTATCGTAAAATCCGTAATACCTGCCGTTTTATCCTGGGCAATGTTTATGATTTTGACCCCACCTCGGAAGCGGTAGCTTATCAGGACCTGAACGAACTGGATAAATGGGCTCTGTTAAGGTTGCATAAGCTGATTAAGCGGGTAAGCAAGGCTTATGAAGATTATGAATTCCATGTAGTCTTCCATGCCGTTCATAACTTCTGTACCGTAGATTTAAGCAATATCTATTTCGATATTCTTAAAGACCGGCTGTACTGTTCCCACCCCCAGGACCCGGAAAGAAAAGCAGCCCAGACCGTGCTTTATGAGCTAATCAATGCTCTGGTAGTAATGTTAACTCCTATACTGGCTTACACCAGTGAGGAAATCTATAGTCACCTGCGTAAGGAAAATGACCCGGAAAGCGTACAACTTCTTGATTGGCCGCAGTATAAAGAAGAGTATATTGACGAAGCCATTGAATCCCGGATGAGCAAAATTTTAGAGGTACGGGATGCTGTCACCAAAGCCCTGGAAGAGGCTCGAAGCCAGAAGGTTATTGGTCATTCCCTGGGTGCCAGTGTTTGTATCTACGCCAATGAAGAGTGGCTCAGTTTACTGAGTACCGTAAATCACCTGGATAAGATATTTATTGTTTCTCATGCCCAGCTTAAAGAAGAGGGGCAGCGCAGCCCGAATGCAGTTTCTTTGGAAGAACTACCCGGTATTTGGGTCGAGGTAGATCCCGCCGGCGGCGAAAAATGCGAGCGCTGCTGGATTATCGAACCCTCAGCCAACGAGGAACATGGCCATCCTGGACTATGTGACCGCTGTTCCGGGGTTGTTGAGAAA
>CAZUFR010000046.1:0-9147 GCA_964619655.1 uncultured Syntrophomonas sp.
GACTAAATGGCTCGGTAAACCCCACCCGGAGCAAGACCTAATAGGGGAACAATGAAGTAGCCCGCTTCGTTCCCGGGTTGGTCGCTAGAGGTGCCAGGTAACTGGCATCCCAGATAGATGGCTATCAAATACAGAACTCCGCTTATAGATTTACTTGCTTCGTGGAAAAAAACCGCCTTTATGGCGGTTTTTTTACTTTTACCCCCGTTTTGCTCAACCACATTCCCTATACTTAAATTTCATTTCCTCGACATTTATGTTATATTTTGGTGAAGAATTATTATAAAGGGAGTATTTTACTAATGAATATGAACGATACGCAAATGCTGTATATCCTGCAGCATATGATAGAAAACCCCTATATGGGGGTACTCTATATTGATATCAATTGTCGAGTTATTCTAGTTAACCAAACCTTTGCCGACATTCTGGAGATAGATCGAGATTCTCTGATTGGCAAACATGTTAACGAAGTAATACCCCGTTCGCGTCTGCCTTACACCATAGTAAACGGTGAAACCAACCTTTGCGAACTGTGCTGTGTAAATCATAAGGAAATGGTATCTATGCGCGTCCCTATTTACAATAATGGGGAAATAGTAGGAGCCATGGCTAAAACTCTATTTCTGGACATGGGAGCAGCACAGATTATGGTGCAGCATATGAACAACCTGCAGAATGGTAATCTACCTGAAAAAAGCGGCAGCTATTATAGTAAATATACATTAAATGATATTATTGGTAACAGCCAAAATATTGTACGAATTAAAACCTTATGTGCCCGGATAGCCAATAATGTGTCAAATGTTTTAATTATCGGCGAAAGTGGAACCGGGAAGGAACTATTTGCCCACGCCATACATAGCAGCGGTTACCGCCGTAACAGTCCATTTGTAAGAATTAATTGTGCCTGCATTCCAGAAAACTTGTTGGAATCGGAATTATTCGGTTATGAGGAAGGTTCCTTTACTGGAGCTAAAAAGGGCGGAAAAACTGGCAAATTTGAGCTCGCCCATGGGGGAACTATTTTCCTGGATGAAATAGGCGAACTGCCGCTCATGATGCAGGCGAAACTATTAAGTTTCCTGCAAGAAAGAGAATTTGAACGCATTGGAGGTAGTGAGCTGATTCAGTCTGATGTCAGGATAGTAGCAGCTACTAACACTGATTTAGTAGAGGCCATAGCTCAGGGTGATTTTAGACAAGACCTTTATTATCGCCTGAATGTGGTGTCAATTCTCATTCCTCCGCTTAAAAATAGGCTGGAAGATATCGAAATCCTGGTAAAGCATTTTATTGATAAGATTAATAAAAAGTTGGGTACAGCGATACAAGGTATAGATGAAGAATCTCTTTCCCTGTTAAAATCTTATGAATGGCCTGGTAATATAAGAGAACTGGAAAATTTGATTGAGCGAGCTATTAATCTGGCCAACCTGGAAGGTCAGAAAATTATACAAGCCCAGTATTTACCGACCCTACACACCCAAAAAGTTTTAAACCATTCCTCAAAGCTCTCACTCAACCAGGCTATTGAAGACTTAGAATACCAGATGATTAAGGATACACTAAAGAACAATAACTTTAATAAGGCGGCAACGGCAAGGTCACTGGATATTCACCCATCAGTTTTATATCGCAAGTTAAAAAAATATGAAGTTGTTTAATAGTTTTGCACTTCTATAAGATTTCCAGGTGTAGTATTTGACATTTAACATCACGATTTGGCATAAATGTAATTAATTAATGGGCTTTTCAACATTTTACAAAACTAATATCACTTTATGCGAACCTGCTATCTCAATATGAGATGCAGGTTCTGCTTATTATATCGAGTTTTTCAAAAAACAGACGCATATCGATGTTCTTCTTTCGCTGGTTTTCAAATGCCATTAAATAACAACTCCCTGTATATCGGCCTCTTTAGCCCTTCAAATCAGCTGGCATAAGTTTTGCATACAAATACAGGAATGCCTAGGATAAAGTGGGGGAGGTGGTAGTATACTACATAATTTTAGGATTCTGGTCTGTATGTTAGGTTTAGCAGACTGAAATTTGCTTTTATTATCCATTGATTTCCCCCGTTTGATTAAGGAAGGAGTGTCTTTTTTTGAAGGATGTAGTAATCGTAAGTGCATGTCGAACTGCTATTGGCAAGTTTCTGGGCAGTCTTAAGGATGTACCGGCAAAGAATCTAGCCATTACTGTAGGAAAGGCGGCTGTAGCAAGAGCCGGAATATCCGCAGATATAATTGATGAAATTGTAATGGGTGAAGTTTACCCCCATATGCAGGGCTCACTTCCAGCCCGTCAGGTTGGGTTAGCAGTAGGTCTGCCGATTAGAAGTAATGCTTGCAATGTAAATCAAAACTGTGCTTCGGGAATGCGGGCTCTGGATATTGCCTGCACTAATATAATGGCAGGTAAAACTGATATAGCACTGGTAGTTGGAGTAGAGAATATGAGTGCTACTCCTTATATGATACCCAAAGGCAGGTCCGGATACCGGATGGGACCAGGTACGATTGAGGATGCTATGCTGCATGACGGTCTGGTTGATGGGATGGTTCCCGGTCATATGGGGCTTACTGCTGAAAATATAGCTGAACAGTACGGAATTACCCGCCTGGAGTGTGACGAACTGGCACTCATAAGCCACCAGCGTGCCACCCGGGCAGTACAAGAAGGTACCTTCAAACCTGAAATTGTCCCCGTAGAAATAAAAACCAGAAAAGGTGTTAGTTATTACGAAACTGATGAACACATGATTCCCGATGCCAGTCTTGAAACCATGGGCAAGTTACCCTCCGCTTTTAAAAAGGGTGGGGTAGTAACTGCTGCCAATGCCTCCGGAATAAATGATGCCGCAGCGGCAGTAGTAGTCATGTCCAAGGATAAAGCAATTGAGCTGGGTGTAAAGCCATTAATGAAGATGATAAATATTGTAGCCGAGGGGGTAGCCCCGGAAGTTATGGGATTAGGTCCGGCAGTTGCCATTCCCAAAGGCTTACAACAAGCCGGCTTAAAGTTTGAAGATGTTGATTACTGGGAAATTAATGAGGCCTTTGCTGCTCAATTCCTGGGTGTAGGACGGATGCTTAAGGAAGACTTTGACATAGAGTTGGATATGGCAAAATGCAATCTCAATGGGTCCGGAATAGCTTTAGGCCATCCGGTAGGTTGTAGCGGTCTGCGTATTGTAGTTTCCCTGTATTATGAACTGGAAAGGCAGGGTAAGACCGTTGGCGGCGCCTCACTTTGCGTAGGTACCGGACCGGCACTGGCTTCACTATGGACCAGAGATATATAAAGATAAATACATTTAAGGGAAGATTTACGCCGATTAAGGCATAAATAAATGATTGGAGGAAATCTAATGGCTGCCAATTTCGCCTATCTCAATACTAGAGATCTGGAGTTTATTATCCAGGAATGGCTACCCAGTGAAAAAGTATTCGACTACGATCAGTTTAAGGACTATTATTCGAAAGATGATGTAAAGGCTTTTCTGGCTCCCATATTAAAAATGGCCAAGGAAGTGGTAGAGCCAACTAATGAAGACGGCGATAGCAACCCGGTAAAACTGGTAGACGGTAAGGTAATACTCCCGAAAAGCTTTGGGCCTTTATTTCACCAGCTGCAATCGGAAGGCTGGGGTACCAGCAATATTGATAAATCAGAAGATGCCATGATCATGCCCCATGTGCTAAGCGGGGCGGTTAATGAATTGCTCTGTGCGGCCAACCCGGTGTTTTTTCCCTATATTATGCTGACCAGTGGAGCTGCCGACCTGATTCAAAGTTTTGCTGACGATGACCTGAAAGAGGTTTTCCTCCCCAATATGATGGATGGAACCTGGGCAGGTACCATGTGTCTGACTGAACCTAGTGCCGGGTCTGATGTAGGTGACATCCTTTCTAGGGCTTATCCTACTGATAACCCTCGTATATTTAAAATTAAAGGCCAAAAAATTTTTATTACCGGTGGGGACAATGATTTTACCAATAATATTATTCATCTTTACCTGGCCCGGGTTGAAGGCGCTAAACCAGGTACTTCTGGTATTTCCTTGTTTATTGTACCCAAGTTCTGGGTTAATGAAGATGGTAGCTTAAGCGATAATGATGTAATTACCACCGGGGTAGAGCATAAACTGGGTCAGCACGGTTCCTGCACTGCCGCCCTGGCTTTTGGCGACAATGGCAATTGCCGAGGTTACTTGCTGGGCAAAAACCCATTAGAGAACGATGGCAAGGGTGAAGGCATGGCGCAAATGTTCCAGATGATGAACCTGGCTCGTATGGAAACTGGTCATATGGCTCACTGCTGTATTGCCAATGCTTTTTATAATACTCGCGATTATGCCAAGGATAGGGTACAGGGACGTCCCTTCACCAATCCCCGTGGCGATAGAGTAAGCATCATAAATCACGAGGATATCCGTCGCACCCTGATTATGGGTAAGGCTTACATGGAAGCGACCCGGGCCATGTTAATGAAAGCCCTGTTTAATTTTGATATTCGTGAACATGACCCTGATCCGGAGGAGAGAGCGAAAGCCCAGACTTATGTAGACATTGTAACCCCATTATGTAAAACGTACCCCAGTGATGAAGGCTGGTGGCTTTGCGGGGAAGCTATTCAGGCTTATGGTGGTTACGGATTCTGCGAGGAATACCCGGTAGCTCAAATTGCCCGGGATATGAAGATTTATTCTATTTGGGAGGGTACCAATTTTATTCAATCCCTGGATTTAGTAGGTCGTAAGATGGGTATGGCCAAAGGTGCTGCCTTTGCTGCATTCATTCAAGAAATAAAGGATTTCTGTGCTGCTAATAAAGATACGACTGGCCTTGAAAAGGAATTCCTTAACCTGGGTAAGGCTTTGGAAGCATACGATAAAATTCCGGCTACCCTGGTGGCATGGAAGAGTAGTAACCCTGCCTTGATTCCAGTCTTTTCTCACCGGGTATTAACTGCTACCTCCCAACTCCATGCCGCTCACCTGCTGCTGGATCAGGCCCTGCTTTGCTTGAAGAAGATGGCTGAGGTGGGTGCTGAGCATTATGATTACAAGTTTTACAAAGGAAAAGTTGAAGCTACCCGATGGTATCTCAGAAACGTTGTACCTAATATATGGTGTACAGCTGACATTATTACTGATGCCGATACTTCCGCCCTGGATATTGATCTGGAGTCTTTCGATTATTAGTTTAACTTCCCCTTTTAATTCCCCTTTAGAGAAGAAACGCTTTGTCGTTTCTTCTCTGATTTAATGCAAAAAATAAAGAGGTATATCATATACCTCTTTATTGTTTTTTGTCTTTACCTATTTTTTGCTTGTCTTTTTAGATCCTTTTTTACCGCCTTTAGCCGGCTTTACCGCAACTGCTTCTTTGAGGGATTTACCAGGTTTAAATGCCGGAACTTTGGTAGCAGGAACTTTAATTTCTTCCCCCGTTGCCGGACTGATAACTTTTCTTTCTTTCCGGTCACGTACTTCAAAGCTACCAAAGCCAATGATCTGAACCTTGTCGCCATTTGCTAATGCCTGCTGGATAGTTTCTACCAGTGCATCCAGGGCTTTAGCAGCATCCTTCTGAGTGACCTCGGCTTTCTCCGCCAAAGCTTTAACAAGTTCCGATTTGTTCACGACTAGTCCTCCCTTAAAATTTATTAACCATATTTTACATTCCCCAAAGAAAGGGCAATTCCTGCTACTAAATTAAAATATTTTAATATTTTTTAGAAATATTTCAATTTAGTATGCATATTTTATATTTTACCATTATTAATACACTTTATGCACTGAAAGGCCTATCTTTAGGTAATTAATGCCCAGAAGGGCCAAGAAACCCTATAATAGTGCTAATCTATAACCTCCAGTATGGTAATTGAGCGGTCGATAGCCAGGTTGTAGAATTTTTCCCCTACCATAACAATCGGCCTGGTAGGTTGAGATGGATCAACATAAATTACTACCCCTATTTCATCATTGGAAAGTAAAACTTCATTTCCCACATAGAAATTTGTAATTTTATCGTAAAATACCTTAGAAATCTCGGGGTTCAGTTTACCAAAAGACTCTTGCCAGAGAATTTCTGCTGCCGTATAAGGAGACCTTTTGTTGGAATAAGCCCGGTCTGAGGTAACTGCATCGTATACATCGGCTACTGCCACTATAGAAACGCAAAGGTTTTTACTGTAACCTTTAGTTCCCATGGGATAACCAGACCCATCCGCTCTTTCATGATGCATAAGGGCAGCATTGGCAACATTCTTGTTTATCCATTTATACTGAGTTAGGAGATTATACCCCAACAAGGTGTGCTTTTTTACCTCTTCAAATTCTGCCTCAGTTAACTTGTTAGGTTTATTTAAAATACTGTCATCAATAAAAATTTTGCCAATATCATGCAATAGACCTGCTTGTCCCAGTTCTTTAAGGGTTTCGTGGTCGGATTTCAGCCATCGTCCTATAAGTATACAGAGGAGGGCTACATTAACCGAATGGGTAAATAAATAATCATCCTTTTCTTTCATCAGTCGCATCTGACGGAAAAGGTCGTTGGCCTCAAAAACCTGTTCCAGTAGTAAACCGGTAATATCACTTATCTCATCGAATTCCAGGGGTTTGCCCAGTTTAGCTTCCAGCATAAACGATCTGACTACAGCGAGAGAATCACTGTAAACCTCTTCAAAGATTTTACCCGATTTTGGAATGGCCCCGGTTTCCATTATAAAGACATCTTCAATGTTACGCATACGTAAACTATCCAAATGTTCTCTACTAACTACGGTCCCTTTAGGTAACAGCAGTGTAGAATTGTAACTAAAGAGATCCTTTCCCAGGGTAACACCAGGTTTTAAGCTGCTAACCTTAATTTTAAGCATTTATATACCCCTTTTAAAACATATATAATTATGCCTATTCGATAAATAAACCTGATTTCCCTTTTTATGCCTGGAAATAAATACGGCAATAGGCGCTGATAATAAAGTATTCTTGTAACTAACGCCGAACTTATTTACTTTAATTAATTGTTTAGAGTGAGGAGTAAGGGGTCAGGGGTGAGGATATTTCCCTGACTCTGCCCTCCGCATCCACGGCTTGGCAACCAACTCACCCGATACCAAGCTTAGTCTTCACCCAGGTTAATAGTATTTTGCCAATGCTCCAGTGCAAGGGTTAAAAAATATCTTTAATACAGTCAGGAGAGGTACTTGGTATTAATTCTACCTCCAGGTTCTGGTCGGCTAATTTTGGGTTCAGGTAATCAATTAATAAGGGAACTACAATTGCTTCTGTACCCTGGTGACCGGCATCGATTACTTTAAGCCCTGCAGCTTCAGCGTCTTTGGCCTCATGGTACTTAAGATCACCGGTTACCAGTAAATCAATACTTTGGTTCACAACCCGATTCATCAGGCTAGCTCCGGACCCGCTTATAACTGCAACATTCTTTACCATACCGTCCAGATTACCTACTGCTCGCAGGAATTTAACTGCCAGCAGGTCTTTAACCTGGTGAGCGTAATCCCGCAAACTCATTTCCTGAACCAGGTACCCTTTACGTCCCGGGCTGAACACCCGTCCTTCGTTCTCCAAACTATAAAGGTCATAAGCCACTTCTTCGTAGGGATGAGCCTTATGCATACTGTCTAAAACCTGCTTCAAGTCACTTTCATAAATTATTGTTTCCAGGCGAAACTCATCCACCTCTTCCAATTTTCCGGTTTTACCGATAAAAGGATTAGTATTCTGCCCAGGTCTAAAGGTTCCTGTCCCCCGGGCTCTAAAAGTGCAATCAGCATATTTACCAATGCAACCTGCTCCGGCTGTGCAGATAGCTGCCCTTACTTCCTCCAAATGAGAAGCCGGTACATATACCACCAGTTTAAACAGGGTTTCCCTGCTAGCCTGGTACAGCGGTTCTATGTTAACCAGCCCTAATTTCTCGGCCAAAGCCTGGTTCAGGCCCCGCTCGGCTGCATCCAGATTCGTGTGAGCAGCATATACCGTGATGTCGGCAGATACCAGGGATTTTACCATTCTTCCCAGGGGTGAAGCATAATTAATATTCTTTATTGGTTTAAAAATTAAGGGATGGTGAGTAATAATCATATCCACCTGTTGTTCAAGCGCTTGTTTTAGTACAAAAGAGTCCAAATCCAATGCTATAAGTATCCGCCCTACCTTTTTATCAGTACTACCTATCTGTAAGCCGCTATTATCCCAGCTTTCCGCCAAATGCAGAGGAAATTCTTCTTCCATCAGGGTGATTATTTCTTTAGCGCGTACCATCATCTTAGAATCGCCTCCAATTCATTAATTTTACTATGGTATTCATCTAAAAGGGAAACATTCATAGTTTCAGCCTTTAATAACCCTGAATAAGCTTGCTTATATTTTTGCAGGTAAAATTTTAGATAACGGGTTCGTAATTTATTTTCAGTCCGTAGCAAAAGCGGGCCCATATCAATCTCTAGAGCTGATAGCCGATAAGGTTTATTACCCGGAGAGCTACTTATAGCTATAAATAATCGTCCATTATCTTCAACCAGTTTTTCTTCCAGTATGGGCCAGCCTTTTTGGGATAGCTCCTGACGTAAAGACCATGGTCGGCTCATGGGTTGAAACACATATCTTTTATAACTGGCTGCTTTCTGCCAATCCCGGGAGAGGATATCTACCATAGCATCCCCTCCCAGACCAGCTATAACAACATTTACCACCTCACCAGGTTCAAGTACCGTAAGCCCATCCCCTTGACGTACTTCTATCATTTCCCGGCCAGGACTATACTTTAAGCCATCTAGAAGTCGCAGGTAAGGCCCATCGCCTAACTCACTGGCTATAACCCGGGGGGCTAATTGCTGTTCCACCAGAAATTTAGCCAGCTCGCCATGATCTGCCCCAATATCGGCGGTAGGCTTACCCATTATTATCATTTCCGTAAGAATCAATAAACGCTGGGAAAGCAAAATTAATAAACATCCCTCACAAAATATTTAGACGCGATGGTGGATAAAAAATATAATTACCCCCCCATGGCCAGGGGCCACAACCACCAATGAAAATAGTTGCTGGAGTTAAGTTATATTTTAAAAAGTTCAGTGTCATTCATAAGAAATCAGCTACCTTGA
>CAZUFR010000047.1:0-5844 GCA_964619655.1 uncultured Syntrophomonas sp.
TGCGCGAGGCTCTGGAGATACAAACGGGCCAGGCCATTTTACTATTCATACTGCCGGGCTTGTTCATTATCTTTTTATTATTAGGCTTTATTTTGATTATTGCTAAAACCCTACCACCATTTTATGGATAAAAAGCAGGATATTTTATGCAGGTGTAGAAATAAATGGTATAAGATATCCTGGGAGGTAAGAGCTATGAAAAAAATCTTGATAGTAGATGACCAAAAAGGTGTCCGAAGACTGCTAGAGGAACTATTTAAAAAAGATGGGTGGGAAGTCCAGTTAGCAGCCGACGGAAAGGAGGCGGTGGAGAGGGCGGAAGAGTTCTTACCGGACATAATACTCATGGATATGAAAATGCCGAATATGAATGGTTTGGAAGCTTCGCGAATAATATTAGAAAAAATTAGCGAGTTGGATATTATAATGATGACAGCCTATGGAGAAATGGACATAGTTAAGGAAGCCCTGGATACTGGGGTTAAAAGATGTATAACCAAACCATTTGATATAATAAATTTACGCGATACGATAAATCAAATGGCTGCCGAAAGAGTATAATAATATGAATTGAGAATTATAGTTGAAATGTGCTCCGCATTTCGTTCTATATTATTGTTTTTGTAGTAGAACTAGTTTCTATATTTAATTAAGAGGTGATATAAATGGCACTGGTTACAGTAAACGAACTTTTGTTAAAGGCTGAGGAGGAAGGATATGCAGTAGGCGCTTTTAACGCCAATAATATGGAAATAGTACAGGCTATTCTGGAGGCAGCAAAAAGGGAGAATGCTCCGGTTATTATGCAGGCTAGTCAGGGTGCTATTAATTATGCAGGTCTGGATTTTATTACCGAAATGGTAAGGTTAGCAGCCACATCCTCAAACGTTCCGGTAGCCCTACACTTGGATCATGGAACAGATTTTGACCAGGTAGTAAGATGCATTCGTAGTGGTTTTACCTCGGTAATGTATGATGGTTCCAAATTACCGCTGGAGGAGAATATAGCCATTACCCGTAAGGTTCTGGATATGACCCGGCCTATTGGGGTATCAGTAGAGGCGGAACTGGGCAAAATTGGGGGGACTGAGGATGATGTACATGTTAGCGAAAAAGATGTTATGTACACTGACCCGGAGGAGGCCCACTATTTTGTGGAACAAACCGGAGTAGAGAGCCTGGCCATTGCTATAGGTACTGCCCACGGTCAATATAAAGGAGAACCTAAACTGGACTTTGACCGCCTGACCAAAATCAAATCACTGGTTAAAATACCTATAGTCTTACATGGTTCTTCCGGTGTCCCCGACCAATCAATACGCCGTGCGATTGAACTGGGAGTTCGTAAGATAAATATTGATACTAATATTCGAGAGGCCTTTGTCGGTGAGATGCGGCGGGTAATGATGGATAAACCTGATGAAATAGATCCCCGTAAAATTCTGGGACCTGCCCGGGAAGCAGCGGCGGCTATAATTGCTGAAAAAATCCGGCTCTTTGGCAGTTCCGGTAAAGCATAGTAATAATAATCTGGAGATAGCAGACAGTACAGGTGTGGCAAAGTTCGGTGGTGACCCGCAGTAGCGGGGTTAATTAAGAATTGATGTTGAAATGCTTCGCATTTCACTTTATTACATTTAACGAAACCCCGTCTGCTATTTTTGGGGCTATGATGAGGTTACAAGCAAAAAGGGTAAAAGAGGGGACGAAATAAACTTTGTAGGTTATCGGGGGTATATAAGGAGGAACATGTATTGCGTATTTTTATTGATTCAGCTAATATTAACGAGGTAAGGGAAATTCATGCCTTGGGGTTTCTTTCTGGGGTAACCACTAATCCCAGCCTGGTTGCAAAAGAGAAACGAGATTATAAACAGGTAATAAAAGAGATATGTGATATAGTTGATGGCCCCATAAGCGCCGAAGTCATAGGGCTGGACTATGCCTCTATGATTCGTGAAGGACAAGAACTGGCGGCTATTCATCGTAATGTGGTAATAAAAGTACCACTTACTGAAGAAGGGTTAAAAGCCATTCATACTTTTCGAGAAAAAGGGATAGCTACTAATGCCACCCTGGTATTTTCCGCCAACCAGGCTTTACTGGCAGCGCGGGCTGGAGCCAATTATGTTAGCCCTTTTGTTGGCAGGGTTGATGATACCAGTAATGATGGCTTGCTTATGTTAAATGACATAATAACTGTGTTTGACCAGTATATGCTGGATACTGAGATCATTGCTGCCAGTATCCGGCATCCTCTGCATGTCGTTGAGTCCGCCAAGATGGGTTCCCATATTGCTACCATACCTTATAATATTATTAAGCAAATGCTTAAACATCCTCTAACCGATGCCGGGATAGAAAAATTTCTGCACGATTGGAAGCAGGCGTTTTAGGCAACAAATAGGAGGGTTTGGTCGTGGAGAGAGAATTAGCTCTTGAATTTGCAAGAGTAACCGAAGCTGCTGCTCTTGCTGCTGCTCGCTGGGTTGGAAGAGGGGATAAAGAAGCCGCTGATGATGCTGCCGTGACGGCTATGAGGGTCATGTTTGATACGGTTTCTGTAGATGGAGTAGTGGTTATTGGGGAAGGAGAAATGGATGAAGCTCCGATGCTTTATATCGGAGAAAAAGTTGGTAATGGTGTTCCTCCGGAGGTCGATATTGCAGTTGACCCCCTGGAAGGTACTAATATAGTAGCGAAAGGACTTACTGGGGCTATTGCGGTGCTGGCTGCGGCTCCTAGGTCTAGTCTTTTACATGCTCCTGACATGTATATGGATAAGATTGCTGTAGGTCCTGAATGTAAAGGGAGGGTTTATCTAGAAGCAACTGTAAAGGAAAACCTGCGTGAAGTAGCCCGGGCCCTAGGTAAGCTGATGAGTGAAGTAACGGTAGTAATTCTAGACCGTCCTCGTCACCAGGAAATAATTGAACAGGTTCGAAGGGCGGGGGCACGTATTAAACTAATTACTGATGGAGATGTATCGCCTGCGGTGGCTGCAGCCTATGATAACTCAGGAGTTGATATTCTAATGGGTATAGGCGGGGCTCCAGAAGGGGTTATAACAGCCGTTGCACTTAAATGCCTGGGAGGGGATTTTCAAGCCCGACTTTACCCGGAAGGTGAGGAAGCTGAGGAGGAAATTCGTCGCTGTCATGAGATGGGTATAACTAATGTAAACAAAATATTTACTATTGATGAACTGGCCAGATCCGATGATGTTATTTTTGCTGCTACCGGTATAACTGATTCATTTTTGCTTAATGGCGTACGCTACAATAAAAGGCGTGCTATAACCCAAACCCTGGTTATGAGAAGCAAATCAGGAACCATAAGACATATCGAAGCTACCCATCATCCTGATAAAAAACCATTGTTTAAAGATGAACGCATAAAATTAAAACTAGATCAATAGCAATTAGGGGATTAAACTGTTTTTTTACTGGTATAATAAAACTAGAAGTTAAATTGATAGCAGGATACTAGTTTGCGTTTTCCTGCCGCAAAACCTTCGCGTGGCATCATTGCCTGCCTAGTCTGATTCATTTCAAAGCTTAAAATCCAAATGGTTGTTTTTTGTTAATCTAATAGTTCTGTGATAAAACACTTGAGTAAGGTGTAGTCCTATTTATCACAGGAATCTTTAGGAGTCGCTATGTTTATGACCAAAACATTCAATGAATAGAAAGGAGGAAGTTCTTGAACATATCTGAATTAGATAATAAGACTATGTTAGAGCTTTACCAGATTGCCCGGGATCACAATCTTTCCGGTTATTCCAGGCTACGGAAGAAGGAGATTATTTTTGAAATTACCAAGGCTATGACTCAAGCAGATGAACTGCTAGAGGCTCAGGGAGTACTGGAAATTATGCCAGACGGATACGGTTTCTTAAGGCCTTTTACTTACCTTCCCAGCCAGGATGACATTTATGTTTCCCCTTCCCAAATTAGAAAATTTGAACTACGTACCGGAGATCGAGTAGGTGGTCAGGTGAGGTCACCTAAAGATAGTGAGCGCTTTTTTGCCCTATTAAGGGTGCAAAACGTTAATGGCTTCCCGCCTGACGATTCCGTAAAAAGAATCCACTTTGATGCTCTAACCCCTCTGTATCCGAGGGAACGATTAACTCTGGAAACCTCTTCCCAGGAGTTATCAACCCGTATAATTGATTTGGTAGCGCCCATAGGAAAAGGGCAGCGGGGATTGATTGTTGCTCCTCCCAAAGCAGGGAAAACCATGTTATTACAAAAAATTGCTCAGGGAATTACCGCTAATCATCCAGAAATAGATGTTATTATTCTGCTGGTTGATGAAAGACCGGAGGAAGTAACCGACATGCAGCGGTCTACCAAGGCGGAAGTAGTGGCTTCAACCTTTGATGAACCACCGGAAAACCATGTCAAAGTTACCGATATGGTGCTGGAGCGAGCTAAACGTTTGGTCGAGCACAAGAAAGATGTAGTAATACTCATGGATAGTGTTACCCGCATGGCTAGAGCCCATAACCTGGTGGTCCCCCCCAGTGGCAGGACCCTTTCTGGTGGTATCGACCCGGCCTCACTGGATAAACCAAAACGCTTTTTCGGGGCTGCCCGTAATATAGAGGAGGGCGGCAGTCTGACTATAATAGCTACAGCCCTGGTGGAAACTGGTTCCCGTATGGATGAGGTAATATTTGAAGAGTTCAAAGGACGAGGCAATATGGAACTGGTTTTGGACCGAAAATTGGCAGAGAGACGGGTTTTCCCCGCTATCGATTTAAAACGTTCGGGAACCCGTAAAGAGGAACTGCTCTTCAGCCAGGAGGAGTTGGAATTAACCTGGAATCTGCGTAAGACCTTCAGTGATTATAGCCCGGTAGAAACCATGCAAATGATGATTGATACTATGAGAAAAAGCAAATCCAATAAGGATTTATTGCGAGCTGCCCCTCTAGTTTTCGGTAAAAAGGATTACGCCCGTAATGCTTATTAGACAATAAATGTGAATAAACACCTCTTTTCTGGTCAAGAATATAGGGCAGCGAGCCCTTTATTCGGTGGGCTCGCGGAAAGAGGTGAAAAAGGTGAATAAGAAGTGGGCAAGTTCACTGCTGTTATGCACCTTCCTATTGTATGCAGGCAGTAGCCCGGCCATGGCTGCTTTAAATCAGGCTAATTTTATACCCTGTAATGCCAGCACAAAACAGATAGCAGGTAAGCCCGTACAAAGCTACTACGTACGCCCGGGTGATAACTTGTGGAACATATCCCGAACTTACCAGGTTGATCTTAAGACTTTAATGAGCATTAACAAGTTGGATCAAAATAGCATTTTAAGAGTAGGTCAAAAGCTGCAAATACCTGGTAGACAGGCCCGAGTTCATATTATAAGCCGGGGTGAAACCCTTTGGGATATTTCCCGTCACTATAATGTTGATTTGGCCGAATTGCAGAGGCTAAACAGTAATAAGCAGGCCAACAATCTGAAAATAGGAGATCAGATTTATCTACCTGGGGATAATGCACGAATAGCCTTCAGTGAATCGCTTAAACCTTCACGTAGTATCGTATCCCGCTTTACTTGGCCGATTCGGGGAACAATTACTTCTAAATACGGATGGCGAGATTCTGGCTTTCATCATGGACTAGATATAGCTGGTAACCTGGGTGATCCGGTGCAAGCTGCTGCTGGTGGTGTAGTATCTTGTACTGGTTATATATCTCTTTATGGTAACACGGTTATAATTGATCACTCTGATGGGAAACAGACCCTATATGCACATCTTAGTCAGATTAAGGTAAAGCCGGGTGATAGGGTAGCACGTGGTTCCATTATTGCCACGGTAGGTAGTACTGG
>CAZUFR010000047.1:5944-8758 GCA_964619655.1 uncultured Syntrophomonas sp.
ATTGGGTAGTGCCTGAAGAGGCCGAGATGATACCCCTGCCCCGGGGAGCTTCGCTAGTAAGCGTTCCGGGCTGTATACCAGTAGGCCTTGATAGTGAGGAAGAATTAACTTATTTTGAATGGGCACCTGATTGTGAAGGGAAAATTCAGGCAGTAGCTGCTCTCTTACCCCAGGGCTTTACCCGAACTCTTATGCCCGCCTGTGTGAAACGCTCTGATAAAGACCTTCCTCTGCTGGGCTATGCTGCGGTAGGGTTTAAGCAGGAAAAAATATATGTAGCTGCAGTCCAGACTGATGCTCACCGTAAATGGCATCCAACCTACTACAATACCGAAGGTCTGCCAGAGCGGATTGAAAAAAAGCTAAAGAAATACCCCGACAATAGGATTCTCAGGCAAATGGCTCGCTGCTCCCTGGAATATAGCTGTTTTACGGCCCAGAATATATTTTACCAACGTTGGGAGGGTGGTATACCTACTATGCCACGGTGTAACGCTAACTGTATGGGTTGCATATCAGAGAGCCATCTAAACATAACCTCCCCCCAACAGCGCCTGAGTTTTAATCCTTCGGTAAATGAAATAGTTGAAGTGGGTACTGACCACCTGATGAATGCCCGTGATGCTATAATAAGTTTTGGCCAGGGATGTGAGGGTGAACCCTCTCTAAATGCAAAAAACTTATCTCAGGCAGTCGAGATTATGCGTAAAGAAACTTCGTGGGGTACCATCAATTTGAATACTAATGCCGGCTATACCGCAGGTATAAAACAGATATGTAATGCTGGTCTAGATACTATGCGGGTAACTATATTTTCCTGCCAGCAGGATAATTATATGGCCTACCATCGTCCCCTAAACTATAGTTTCAGTGATGTGGAGAAGTCTGTTGCTTATGCTAAAGATAAGGGTGTAAAGGTATCCCTTAATCTTTTAACTTTTCCTGGATTTACTGATCGGGAGGACGAAATTGAAGAACTGCTTTATTTTATCGAAGGTAACCATATCGATATGGTTCAATTACGTAATCTAAACATTGACCCCGATTATCTAAACAATAATTTCAGTGGTGAAAGTGGTATCGGTATACTCAATTTGATAAACTTGCTAAAAGAAGAATTACCAGGACTTAAGATTGGGTCTTACAGTCATCCGTTGGATTAAGCTATGCTTTATTTATCATTTAAAGGAGTCGAGGAGAAGTTGGAAAAGAAAGGACCATTTACCGTTAAAGAACTCAGGAGCCTTTCCCCGGGTACCCAATTTTGGGGTAAATATTTGATACTGGATAAAAACCAACGTAAAATCAAAGATGGTCGTGATATTATTAATCTTAAACTGGGGGATACTACCGGAGAGGTAGATGCAGTAGTATGGGATAGTTGTAAGGTTACTGGTGAATTGGAAAATGGAGCAGTAATTGGATTGCTGGCTGATGTGGGCTCGTACAACAACCGCTTGCAGGCGACGGCCAAGCGCATTAAGACCCTGGAAGAGGACCCCCTGGATTATTTGAAAAAGCCTGACGTAGATATAAATAACTTAATCGAACAGTTTGAGTACATTATAAATTCGATGACCAATCCCTATCTGCAGGAATTACTAACTCGCATATTTACTCCCACGGTGCGAACCATTTTCTTTCGCGCCCCGGCAGCTAAAAAAATTCATCATAACTATAGCGGCGGACTTTTAGAACATACTTTAACCGTAGCTCAACTTTGCACCCAGGTAGCCGGGAATTATCCTGATATTAACCGCGATTTGCTTATAAGTGGAGCCCTTTTACATGATATCGGTAAGCTGCAGGAGTATGAAATGAAGGTGGTACCGGAATACACGGTTGAGGGCAGACTGTTGGGGCACATCGTTATGGGTAGCGAATTAATAACAACCCAAATTGCTCAAATGCGGGCAGAAAACATAGATTTTCCACCTAAGCTGGAATGGATGTTAAAACATATGATTTTAAGTCATCATGGCAGTCTGGAATTTGGTTCACCAGTAATTCCGTTATTCCCGGAAGCCTTTATGCTTTATATGATGGATAACCTTGATGCCAAGATGTTTGTTTATAAACAAAAGATTGATGAAAATAGTGGAGCAGATGAACTCTTTACCAACTATGACAGTTTCTTTGGGCAGTATTTTTTCACCTATCGTTATCAGGAAAATAACAATGGAAAGGAAGAATAGGTATGCCAATTTTAAACGTGCAAATGGTTGCTGGCCGCAGCCAGGAAAAGAAACAGGAACTGGTGGCGGTTTTGACCCAAGAAACGGCCCGTATTTTGGAAGTTGAACCTGATTGGGTGACCGTGGTTATTAATGAATACACCCGGGATAACTGGGCTAGTGGCGGTGAACTTCACTCCATCAAATTAGGCGAAGGTTTCGGCCGCCAGGGAACGGGGAAATAGTGAAAATAGGGTGCTGGCAGCTGACGGTATAGGTATAGCAAAGTTAAGCAGTAACACAGAATACGGGGTTAATTATGAATTTTTAATTATGAATTTTGAATTGATGTTGAAATGCTTACGCATTTTCTTTTATAACAATAGGCGTTAGAAAATCCCTTATTTCTCACTCATTTAGTATCAGCGCCTATTTTGTACTTTTAAGAGGAATTATTCATGAAACGATCGTATAAGCAAGTGTTTTTTGGTTTATTTATCCTGGTCTTGTTGGTGGTTATCTGGCAAGAATACTTTGGCAACCGCTTAGATCCAACCATGATTACAGACAAACTAGATCTGGGGCCTGTCTGCCAGGTACCCCTGCAAATAAGTTCAGAGGATCATAACGATAATGATAT
>CAZUFR010000048.1:0-8738 GCA_964619655.1 uncultured Syntrophomonas sp.
CCATTGATGAGCGAAGTAGTTTAGCGTAAAATGTAATTGGTTACCATAATTTAGCAAACGAAAGGTTAGGTAATGGCTACTAAAAAGAATACTGGGAAACAAAGTGGCTCTAAAAAGAAAGGGGACAAGTCTGTCCGTACCTTCAACATAACCGAGAAAGAAAACGCCCATACCCTGGAACAAAAGCAAAAGTTCGAGGGTCTGAAGGCGGAGATTATATCAATTGTTCTTTTTATGATTTCTATTTTTATTTATGTCTGCGTAAGCCGCTTTCAGGGATTAACCGGGAATGAACAGTTTATTGGCCTGGTAGGTACCGGCATTATGAAAGGTCTTACCTTTTTGCTCGGAGACGGCGCCTTTATTGCCTCATTCTATCTGTTATTGTGGTCTATACATATTGGGGTCCTAAAGAAATACTGGTCCGGCCGCATGTGGGGAATAACCATACTGGCTCTGGTTTTTCTCATGGGAATAAGCATTTACCGTATACCCGTTGGTCTCAATGCTCTAGAAGCGGGGTCTAGAGGGTTAGGTGGAGGTTACATTGGCGGGAGTCTGGCCTATGCTCTGGTAAGACTGCTAGGTAATATTGGTACTACCATCTTTCTACTCCTGGGAGTGCTGGTGGCACTGGTGCAGATTATTGATAAGCCTTTGGGGCAAATCTTTAATACCAGCGGTGTGATCGCCCGTAAAACCTGGAACCGGGTTTACCCTCTGTTATTTGAAGAGGAAGAAGAGACATCACCGCCAACCATATCTAAAAAGGAACCGGTAATAATAGATAGCCATCAACAACCTCGTTTGATGCCTTTTGAGGAATTATATTTAGAGTCTGATATTCCTTTGGAAACTGCCGCAGTCAAAGAGGAAATAAAGGAGGAAGAGGTCCTCGAGACAAAGAAGGGGAGTCCAAGGTTAGTTTTATCTAACAAACGGGAAGAAAACGAAACCCAGTACCAGAAACCACCTCTGGAGCTATTAAGTAATGTTAGCAATGAACGAAAAATTGACAAGAAAAACATCAAGGAAAGTATATCCGTAATGGAGGAGACTTTTTCTAATTTCGGTATCGGGGTAAAGGTTAATCAGGTTAGTTGCGGACCATCGGTAACCAGATATGAGTTGTCTCCGGCACCAGGGGTGAAAATTAGCCGCATAATTAGTTTGGCGGATGATTTACAGCTTAATCTGGCCGCACCAGGCATAAGGATAGAGGCGCCCATCCCGGGTAAATCAGCTATAGGTATAGAAGTACCTAATAATAAAATATTAAGTGTAGGACTGCGCAATCTCATAGGTTCATCATCTTTTACTAAACTAACCAGTCCCCTGGCTTTTGCTCTGGGCGAGGATATATCCGGTACTACGGTGGTTGCCCGCTTAAACGATATGCCTCATTTATTAATTGCCGGGTCTACCGGGTCCGGAAAAAGCGTTTGCTTAAATAGTATAATTATGAGTTTTCTGTATAATACCAGTCCCGATGAGCTAAAAATGGTCTTCATCGACCCGAAAATGGTTGAGCTGACGGTCTATAACGGCATTCCCCATCTGTTTACTCCGGTGGTCACCGACCCGCGTAAAGCCTCTATAGTACTGAGGTGGATGGTTAATGAGATGGAAAAACGCTATAAGCTCTTTTCCGAACGCGGGGTTCGAGATATTCAAAGGTATAATTTAGTAGCCCAGGATGAATTACCGTACATAGTTATTATCATCGATGAACTGGCTGATTTGATGATGGTTTCTCCGGTGGAAGTGGAAGACTCTATATGCCGCTTGGCGCAGATGGCCAGAGCCGCCGGAATGCACCTCATTGTAGCGACTCAGCGCCCTTCGGTAGATGTGGTTACTGGTGTAATTAAGGCCAACATACCGTCAAGAATTGCTTTTGCAGTTTCTTCCCAGGCTGATTCCCGGACTATACTGGACTCAGCTGGAGCCGAGAAATTACTGGGGAAAGGTGATATGCTGTTTTTCCCAGTTGGTGCAATAAAGCCCTACCGTATTCAAGGAGCATTTGTTTCTGATAGTGATATTGAAGCTACAGTTAATTTCATAAAAGAGCAATTTGTTGGCCAGGAAGAACCGGAGCCCCCCCGAGAATTAGAACTATCGTTGCAGGAAGCTGAGAATGACTGGGGGGATGACCTTTTTTGGGATGCAGTAAATGTTTTTGTAGATAGTAAAAAGGCATCAGTATCCCTCCTGCAGCGTAGATTGCGCATAGGCTATGCCCGGGCTGCTCGATTGGTGGATTTGATGGAAGACCGGGGCATGGTTTCCGAGATGGACAATAATAGAAAGAGGGAAATTCTTATTAATCGGGAACAGCTGGAACAGCTGCAAACCAGAAGTAAACTATTATAAATGTATTAACGTTAAACTTCTAATTATGGTTGTTACTAACGGTATGAAAGGTTAATATGATAGATATGGGATAATTATAAAAATTTAGTACCTAAGTAATAGTTTTTAGACAATTAAATTATAATTGCACACCAGATTTTTTCATATCACGCCAGGGTAAGTGCATAAAAGGGAGATGAAAATGAGACTTACCTTACGGGAGAAGGAAATATTTGAAATACTAAAAAAAGAACCTCTGATCGCACAAGATGAACTAGCCCGCCGTTTTGGCATTACCCGCTCATCAGTAGCTGTACATATATCCAATTTGATGAAAAAAGGTGTTATTCTGGGCAAAGGTTATGTAATAAACGAATCAGCATCAGTCGTGGTACTGGGAGAAAGTTGTATTAATATAGATGTGCAGGGGGAAAATGAAAATACTAGCATTGACGTGGATTATGGTGGATTTGCGGTTGAGTTTAGCAGAGCCTTGTCTAATTTTGGCATAAATGTTAAAGTTATAACAGTTACTGGTAAAGATAATGTTAGTGACGTAATAATAAGTAAACTCAGGGAAAGAGAAATTGATACCAGTAGCATTTACCGGCATCCCAGGAAAAGAAGCTGCCGTCGAATATCGATAAACAATGTGGATGGCTATGGGGAGTGCTATAGTTGGATAGATTACGAAAAGGCGATTAGTCTAAGTGAATGGGTAGTCTTCAATTGTGAGTGGCTATGTGTTGACCCTCAATTTCAGGAAAATATAATTAAGCGATTACTCAGTAAGGAAGATGAAAAACTTCCGTACTTATCTACATACAGGATTATGAAATCCCCAGAAGATATTCCTGAATACTTGTTTAGCTATTCTACTGTGGTTCTTGGGGTTAGGAGTGACAGCCTTGACTTGTATGCCCAAAAAATACAAGCATTATCAGAGCATCAGAATTGGATTTTAACTGACGGAAGTAGCAGGGTCATTTATTTTCAAGATGTTAAAGCAACAGATGTACTCTTATTACCAAACCAGATTTTTTCTATCGAAGATCGGTTACCCTTTTTATTAGCTGGTTTGATATATGGGTTGTCAAGCGGCTATCCCCTGCGGCAGGCCATCAGAATTAGTATAGGAGCAGCTGCCGGTGAGTAAAGTCCTAATATGCCTGAAGGTTGGGAGTGAAAAAAGTGAGTTTTGGGGAAAATTTAAGGGAGGCTCGCGAATCCAAGGGCTATTCCCTTGATTATATAGAAGAAGAAACAAAAATTAGAAAGCTATATATTGATGCTCTGGAGCGGGAAACATTTGATGTTTTGCCCCCGCGAGTATATGCTACCGGTTTTGTACGCCGGTATTCCAAGTTTTTAGGTCTAAATCCTGATGAAATGGTAGAAGAATTTCAAAGATTAGCCTATATAGATGAACCGTTACATGAAGAACTAGAAATCGTAAAGGAAAGAAACGTAGATTTTGGGTTTCATATACCCTACCGTAATATACTGGCTGGTATTATTTTTTTAATCATTGCTATTTGGGCAGGTAAACTGGTTCTAGGCTATATTAGCGGGTCCATCGATGTTCCGGATAGAGAGGTAGCAGTACCACCGAAGGTAGAGGAACCGGCAAAAGAAACACCACCACCGGTAAAAGTCAAAAAGGCGGTTGTTTTGATTGAAGCTCGCCAGGACTGCTGGCTTAATGTAGTGGTTGATGGTGAAACGGTATTTACCAAAACCCTCAGGGTGGGGGAAAAGCAGGAGTTTGAAGGAAAGCAATCAATTTCTATAAAAGCCGGTAATGCAGGAGGAATTGATATTACTTATAACGGTAAAAAGGTTGAACCTATAGGGAACTATGGAGAAGTAAAAGAAACAGAGTTTACAGCAAAGTCCTAGCAGGAATAGGGGTAACTCAAGTGAATGTAGGTTTTATTAGTCTGGGATGTTCAAAAAATCGGGTTGATACAGAGATAATGATGGCGCTTTTAAGCAGTGCCGGACATAAGATAGTAAATTCCATAGAACGGGCCGATGCGGTAATAGTCAATACCTGCGGCTTTATTGGTGAAGCCAAGGAAGAAAGTATAAACACCATACTGGAAACTGCGGAACTGAAGGCCGGAGGAATACTAAAGTATTTGGTGGCTACTGGATGTTTGGCCCAGAGATATGGAAAAGAATTATTTGATGAGATGCCTGAGCTAGATGCAGTTGTAGGCATCTCATCTTTTGCTACCATAAATTATATTTTGACTGACCTACAAAAAGGTGAGCGAATTCTTAAAGTCGGTCCACCTCCGGAAACTTTTATAGAAAAGGGGCCCAGAATTCTTTCCACCCCACCCGGTTCCGCCTATCTAAAAATTGTTGAAGGATGCAATAACCGCTGTAGCTATTGTGCTATACCATCCATAAGGGGTAACCTGCGCTCACGACCGGTAGCTGAACTGGTGAAAGAGGCTCATCACCTGGCCGGGCAGGGGATTAAGGAATTAGTTTTAATCGCCCAGGATACGGCTAACTATGGCTATGATTTGCAGGGAAAATACCTGTTACCGCAATTACTGCGAGAGCTGCAGGATAAGGTGGAGGTAGACTGGATAAGATTACTTTACCTGCACCCGGCTCATATAAATGATGATATTATTAATAGTATAGTCTCATTAGATAAGGTGATCCCTTATCTGGATATTCCCATACAGCATGTTTCCAGTAAAATATTAAAAATGATGAACCGAAAGCATGATCATAAGCATCTGGAAACTCTAATTGAGAAACTAAAGGCTAAAATAGAAGGTCTGGTTTTGCGTACTACAGTCATGTTAGGTTTTCCCGGAGAAGAGGAAGCTGATTTTGAAGAACTATATCACTTTATAGAAAAGGTAGAGTTTGACTGGTTGGGCGCTTTTACCTTTAATAGTGAAGAAGGAACCCCAGCTGCTGACCTGTCCCATCAACTTAAAGAAACCGTAAAGAAGGACCGTCTGGATACTATCCTGGAACTACAACAAAAGATTACTCGTAAGAAAAATATAGCCCGTATCGATAAGACGGAGAAAATTCTGGTTTCGGGACAGCTATCCTCCAATCTGTATATTGGCAGGGCTTATTTTCAAGCGCCTGAGGTAGATGGCCTGACTCTAATAAAAAGCAGCAGTAAACTGCCCCGGGGTGAGTTTACCCAGGTTCGCTTTGCCGGGGTTAGAAATTACGATATGATTGGAGAACTTATCGATGAACCTGCCCAATAAACTGACTATTTTAAGAATAATACTTATTCCCGTTTTTGTAGTATTTCTATTGATTAGCATACCTTATGGCGATTATTTTGCCGCTGCCATATTTATACTTGCCGCCCTTACCGATAGCCTGGATGGGTACCTGGCCCGACGCTGGAAGCAGGTAACCCGGTTGGGAATATTACTGGACCCGCTGGCTGATAAATTATTGATTACGGCAGCTTTGATAAGTTTGGTTGAGCTAGGGAGAATTTCAGGATGGATAGCTATAGTAATAGTAGGTCGGGAATTTGCGGTTTCAGGTTTACGGGCTATAAAGGCAGGAGATGGGATAGTTATTCCCGCCAGCATTTTGGGTAAACTAAAGACCGCAACTCAGGTAATCGCGGTGTTGCTGGTAATCTTGGAAAACACCTACCGCTCCATTACCACCCTGCCGATAGGGCAGTGGGCCATGTATATTGCCGTAGTAATAACTATAATATCAGGTGTGGAATATTTCTATCGCTTTCGCAAAGAGTTGAAATAACAAATCGGAAGTTAGAATGGAGGTCAGAACCCTGACTTCTGACCTCCGTTGTCCAACTTCCGACCTCCGACTTCCGTTATGTTAGGCTGTCTTGGGACAGCTACGCTTGTAAGATCTGTCCAGGTTTACTACATTAAACATGTTCTTTCTTAGTTCCTCGTTGTACTCTTCTACTGTGAGTCGGTAATCAATGTCACCAATACCATAGAGGTCATCCAGGGAATCCAGGTAAGCCCCGCTCCAGTTGTATTTCTCCGGAGCTGTGTCCTGACAAAACGCCTTCCGCCATACTTCATTTGTTTCTTCGATAGTCAGAGGTTCTACATTAAAGTCTACACCGATTTGCTCCATATAACGCTCATGCCAATTAGAATAAATATTTTTACGATGTGCTGCAGTAGTCATTCATGATCACCTCTTTTCTAATTGTGATTGTTACTACATTCACTATCTTTAGTTATATTATAGCACGCAGGAAAAACAAATAAAGCCCTAAATCGACAAAAGTCATTATTTGTTCTTAAATTACCATAATTTTGCCTCAAACTGCACTATGCTCCTATGCTATAATGACCGCAGGGGGGTTGTAGTAATATGATGAAAAACAGTGAATTTAAAATAATTACAGCTGTAATTTCACTAATTGTGACTTTGGCAGTATTGCTTGGTGGCTACAACCTGTATAACAAAATTATGGTAGAAAAACCAGTAACTGCACAGCTGACTGCGCTCCCTACCGTTAAAAGCGCAAAGATTTCTAAAGTTGATAAAGTATATTTGATTCAACTGCAGCTGGAGCAGGTCGAGAACATCCAGGATAGCTATACCCAAATTGAATCAACAATTGATGGAAATATCAAAAATCATAAATACAATATAGAAATACAGGATGCAGGTAGCAAGGAACTGAGTCAATTTTATAGTGATTTACAGCCGGTGCTTTATCAAGGCTTATCTGCGCAGCAATATTTATGGCTGGAGGAGCAGATTAAGGCGCGCAGCAGTGATAAGGGTATAGAATCCCGACTTTATGTGGATGACAAGCGGGTTTATCTACAACTGGAAGATGCGGGCTCTTATCTGTATAAAACCTTTAACATAGCACAAACACAGACCAGTGGGGGTGGGGACAGTTGAAAGAAATTCTGCTAGGAATTGGCCTGGCAATTATAATATTTATGGCTGTTATCGGCCTTAATGTAGTACCGGTGATATTGATTGTGGTACTTGCAGCATTCTTTTATCTGTTTATGCTCAACCAGGGTTCTATAAAATTTGAAGAAATGGGATCAGGCGGCAGAAAGAGACCGCAGGTAGATTTTACCGATATCGGAGGTCAGGATAGCGCAGTAAATGAGCTGAAGGAAGCACTGCAGTTCGTAGTCAAACCTGAGGATATTTACCATATGGGTATTCGTCCCCTGAGAGGGGTGCTTTTAGTTGGTCCACCTGGTACCGGCAAGACCCTTATGGCTAAGGCTGCTGCCAGTTATACTGGCTCTGCTTTTATGGCCGCTTCGGGCAGTGAATTTATTGAGGTTTATGCCGGTGTAGGTGCCAAACGGATAAGAAAACTGTTTAATGATGCCAGAAAAAAGGCACATAAGGAAAAGAAACGTAGCGCAATTATTTTTATAGATGAACTGGAGATTCTTGGTGGCAAAAGGGGTTCTCACAGCAGTCATCTCGAATATGACCAGACCTTGAATCAGTTGCTGGTGGAAATGGATGGTATTAGTAGCAACCAGGAGCCTTATGTTCTCCTTTTAGGTGCAACCAATCGCGCCGATATGCTGGACCCGGCATTACTGCGGCCTGGTCGTTTTGACCGTCAGGTGCAGGTAGGTCTACCCGATAAGGGCGGTCGCAAAACCATTCTCGATATTCACACCCGTAATAAACCAGTCAGTAATACCGAGGTTTTGGATGAGATAGCCCGGGCTACTTTTGGCTTTTCCGGTGCTCACCTGGAGAGTTTGGCTAATGAGGCTGCTATACTGGCATTACGGGAAGGCTCCAGTGAGATAGAAAACCAGCATTTTAGAGAAGCTATAGATAAGGTAATTATGGGTGAGAAACTGGACCGTCGACCCACGCCGGTAGAAATGGAACGCATCAGCATCCATGAAAGCGGTCATGCCCTGGTAAGTGAAATGCTAGAACCAGGGTCAGTTTCATCTTTAACTATTGTACCAAGAGGCAAGGCCCTGGGCTTTATGCGTAAAGCCCCTCAAGATGACCAGTACCTGTATACCAGGGATGAGTTGGACAAACAGATTATGGTTATGCTGGCTGGAGCTTTGGCTGAAGAAATCAAGTATGGTAACCGCAGTACCGGGGCCAGGAATGATTTCAGCCAGGCCTGGAAGTTATCCAAGGAGATAGTAGAAACCGGTTTATCTTCGCTAGGTATTATCAGCGGCGATGACATACCGGGAGAAGCCTTATACCGGGAATGCCATAAGATTATCGGTGATCTGGAAAAGATTACTCTGGAAATGTTGAAGAAAATGGAACGTAGCCTTTATTCCTTGGGCAAATACCTGGTCGATGAAGAAAGCATCGACCGCGAAAACTTTTTGTGCCAGATAAGCAATTTTTAACGGTGACAA
>CAZUFR010000049.1:0-8665 GCA_964619655.1 uncultured Syntrophomonas sp.
TAAGTGAAGAAGCTTATAAATCACTTTCCTGCAAGGGATTTGCCCGTATAGATTTTATGGTGGACAGACAAGGCCAACCATATATTCTTGAGATTAATACCATACCCGGTTTGACTGATATGAGTCTGGTACCAGATGCTGCACGGGCAGTTGGTATCTCCTATGAAGATTTACTAGAACGTTTACTGGAGTTAGCCTTAGAAAAAAAAGGATAGTAGAGAGCAGATAGCGAAACATATATCAATACCCTTAAATGAGGGAGTATTGATATGACTAACTTCTTACCGGCAGGAATAATTAAAGATACCATAATGGATATTCATCAAAAATCACTGGAGTTAAAAAATGAAAGAGATATACTTCGTTTAAAACAGGGCATAACAGAAATAGAGGATATGGCTCTGGATTTAGCTATTTTTTTGGAGAAACTATCATGTGATCCCCTCATTTATACCGGTTCCGGAAATACTGAAGAAGTAATTAAACGTTTGGACTGGGCCTTAACTTTTAGTGAAGAAATTGACCCGGTAGAATTCCTTAAATATAATCTGGAAAAAAAGAAGCGCAATAGTTAATAGTTGGTGTTAAGTTTGCCTTGAGATTAATAAATCTTAAGGCTATTTTTATTATGCCTGTCAAAACCGTATTTAAAAGCATAAGACAATGTCGCTAAATATATGTTTAGATAGATAAGTTCTGTTTATTGTTGCCGAAAAAGAAGGGAACATAATTAATTTTGCCAGAAGTCGTGCTAAATAGTGCAATTAAGCTATTGTTTAGAGTATCAGTTTTAGCTTAGTCCGGATAATTTAAGGAGAAAAACAAGGATAATGCCCTATTATATTTAAATCTGGTATAATTTCAGTATTACTTAACTAGTAGATTGGTGATGGAATAGTATGCATACTATCGGGGAGATGGATAATGGATAAAAAACTACAGGAAATAGGGGATAAGGTTCAACAGAATATCAGGCTAAGTAAAGAAGATGGTATATACCTCTATCAGTCCAATGAACTACTTACTATTGGTGAAATGGCTCGGGCCAGAAAACTGGAGATAACCGGACGCCATGTTTATTTTAATGTTAACCGCCATATAAATCTGACTAATATATGTGTCTCTCGATGTAAATTCTGTGCTTTTGGGGTTGATGAAGATGGCAATGGCGGTCCTTATGTAATGAGTCCGGATGAAGCTTTTGAATTCGGGGCCGAGGCAGTTGATTATGGTATTACCGAATTCCATGTGGTCAGTGCACTGCATCCTAAGAAACCTTTTGACTATTATGTGGAAGTGATAAAACGCTTTCACGATGCTTATCCCCATATTCATATACAAGCTTTTACCGCAGTAGAGATATTTTATTTTGCTCAAATTAGCGGCTTATCAGTAAGAGAAGTACTTACAACCCTAAAAGAAGTTGGTCTTGGTTCCATGCCCGGAGGAGGGGCAGAGGTATTCAACGATGATATCCGACGCCAACTTTGTCCTCGTAAAGCCATGAGTGAAGATTGGCTGGAGGTTCATCGGACTGCTCATGAACTAGGGATTAAGACCAATTGTACTATGCTCTACGGTCATGTGGAAAGCATTGAGGATAGGATTAACCATTTTATACGTCTACGCGAATTAGAAGATCAAGCCCCCGGTTTTCAATCATTTATCCCCCTACCTTTTTTACCTGAAAACACAAAATTGAACCATATAAGAAGAACCAGTGCTATTGATGATTTAAAAACTATGGCCATAGCCCGCTTGATGTTGGACAATATTGATCATATTAAAGCCTTTTGGATTATGCTGGGTATTCCCCTGGCTCAGATAGCCCTGGAGTTTGGAGCTGACGACTTGGATGGTACTATAGTTGAAGAAAGAATAATGCACTCTGCCGGTGCACAAACGGAAAAAGGCATTGATAAGGGTGCTATTATAGAGCTAATTCAAGAAAGCGGATATACTCCGGTAGAACGAGATACCTTGTATAATATTATTGAGATATTTTAATACGAAAATAGGTGCTGATAACGAGTTGTCTTGTAAATAACTTCGAAGTGAGAGCTTGATTAGTTGTCTAGAATGAGCGGTAAGGGGTTAGGGGTAAGGATAATTAATCCTGCCAACTCAATATACCGATTTTTATTTGCGGTTGCGGCCTCCGGCCATGGGGGGTAATAAGAAAATAGGGTGCTGGTAGCAGAAGCTTCACCCTAGACGGGTACACGGCAGCCTCCGGTGGGAAGTGTAGGGAACGGCCCCTGTGCCGTTCCGTCATGCTATACGCAAGATAAGGAGAAGAATCAAATGAAGCCAAGAGTAGGACACATACAATTTATTAATTGTTTCCCGCTTTTTTACGGGTTAATAGAAAAGAAGTTTTTATTGGAGATTGAACTTATAAAAGGTAACCCAACTGATTTAAACCGCATGCTGGCAGACAATGTTCTGGATTTAGCACCAATATCGTCCATTGCTTATGCCCGTAATTATAAAGAATACATTTTGATGCCTGATATCTCAATTAGTGCCGACGGGGATGTTAAGAGTATATTTCTATTCTCTAAGTTACCAATTGAGGAGCTCCATAATAAAAAGATTGCTCTTACTAATATTTCGGCGACCTCCCAGGCCCTGCTGCGTATTATAATGGCACGTTTCTATAATATATCCCCTGATTATTTTCAATCAGCCCCGGAGCTGAGAGCCATGTTAATGGAAGCCGATGCCGCCTTATTAATTGGTGATGATGCCCTGCGGGCGCGCTACAAAAACCAGGATCGCCTTTTCATCTATGATTTAGGTCAGGAATGGAAGAAATTTACCGGGCTGCCTATGGTTTTTGCAGTTTGGGCTATCCGCCGTGATTTTGCCCAGAATCATCGGGATGAGCTAACGCTCATAAGAGATACTTTCACTGATTCGATAAGATTTAGCCTGGAGAATATACAACACTGTGCAGCCAAAGCCTCACAATGGGAGGATTTTACTGCTGATTACCTGATAGATTATTTTAATAGTCTGCGTTTTGATTTCGATAGGGGTAAGCAGGAAGGTCTACTGCAGTATTATAAAGAAGCCAAAAACCAGGGACTAATTGATGAAGTTCCTCCCATGGAGATTATGGATTTATAGCTGCTTAGGAGGTAAATTTGCAGATATCAAAATTATTGGAAGAAATACTGGCCGGGCGGCGAATGAGCAACGAGGAATTTGCCTATCTATACCAGCATGTTGACCTATTAACATTAGGGCAAGCTGCCAATCAAGCCCGCAAAAAGCGTTTTCAAAACAATATTGCAACCTTTATTATTGACCGTAACATAAATTACACCAACATTTGCACCTGCCAGTGCAAGTTCTGTGCCTTTTATCGGCATGAAGGTGATGCTGATGCTTATGTCATAGATAAAGATACCCTTTTTGCTAAAATAGACGAAGCCATAGAGTTGGGCGCCTCCCAGCTAATGATTCAAGGGGGACTTAATCCTAACCTGAAAATCGATTTTTTTGAAGATCTTTTCCGTAGTATTAAGGAACGTTATGCCATAACTATTCACTCGCTCACTGCTCCAGAAGTTGTATATATTGCTAAGATATCTAACCTTGATTTAAAGGCAACTCTCCTCCGTTTACAGAAAGCAGGCTTGGACTCCCTGCCCGGGGGTGGGGCAGAGGTGCTGCATGATGAGGTTAGAAAAAATATTAGTCCCCGAAAAATAAGCACCCAGCAATGGCTGGAGGTAATGAGAACCGCCCATGAGATAGGTATAAAAAGCACTGCTACCATGATGATGGGTAGTATTGATAAGCTGCAACACCGTATTTATCATCTGGACAAGATTAGGAGTCTGCAGGATGAGACCGGGGGCTTCCGCGCTTTTATAATGTGGACCTATCAGCCCGGCAATAATGAGTTAATGGGGAAAAAGATTTCATCGCTGGCTTATTTACGTTTTTTAGCCTTATCCCGGCTTTATCTAGATAATATTGAACATATTCAGGGTTCTTGGGTTACCCAGGGGAAACAAATTGGTCAGCTATCGTTACTTTTTGGCGGTGATGACCTGGGTAGCATTATGATAGAAGAGAATGTTGTGCGCTCGGCTGGTCTGGTATATAAAATGAACCAGGAAGAGATGATTGCCCTCATTCGAGCTACAGGCCGTAAACCTGCTTTACGAGATACCACCTACCGTATACTGGAAGAATATTAGTATGCAAACAAGGTGCTGGTAGCAGATGGTATAGGTATGGCGAAGTACAGTGGTAACCCAAAGTACGGGGTTAATTATGAATTCTTAATTTTGAATTTTGAATTATTGCAGAAATGCTTACGCATTCCTTTTTGTTACATTTAACGCAGCCCAATTGAGGTTCGCGCGTCTAATTAAGGAGTTGTTGGTATGAGCGTGCCACAATGTGATTTTGCTCTCATCGGTGGGTCCAGTACCTTGAATATTGAGGTTCCTGAAAGTCTAGACCTGGATTATGTAGAGTTAAAAGGTCGTAATCTGGTTTTTGATACTCCCTGGGGTAAGAGCCCGGAGTTTAAAGAGTTTAAACTGAGTGGAGAACAAGGAGATAAAAAGGTCTTAACCTGCTCCATGCACGGTTGGAGAAAGGGAGTAAGCCGGGCTGATGCTTCACGGCAGGTATTCTGGGTTTTACGGGAGGCGGGAGTAAAGCGGATTATTGCCGAAGGCGGGGTAGGGGCCATTAACCACCTGCTAAAAACCCGGGATTTACTTATACCCAATGATTATATGGATTTTTCCATGCGTAAAGATGTGGGCTTGGAGGATCGCCACCTGCTGGTTATGCGTGATGCCATCTGTCCAGCCATGAGAGAGCTATTATACCAGGTAGCAGAAAAAAATTGGCCCGGTCGGGTATTTGACCGGGGGATATATGTCAATACTGATGGTAGGCATTTTGAAAGTCCAGCCGAAGTGGGATTATTTAAAATGGCCGGGGGGGATGTAGTAGGGCAGAGCATCTGCCCTGAGGTGTACCTGGCTAGAGAAATAGGAGCTTGTTATGCAGGACTGTATCTGGTGGTAAATTATGCTGAAGGGATAATTGCCCCATGGAAGCACGAAGAATTAGAAGATATATATTATAATGAAAGTATAAATATGGCGAGAATTATGCTGGACTTTCTGCATCAGCTCCCTGCGGAGCAAAGCTGCGTTTGTCCAGGCTTACGCAAAGAAACTTTGCTTAAAAAAGTATATACTTAATGCGAAAATAAACTTTTAATAGACGCGGAAACCGCGGAACAGTAAGGATTTACGCGGAATTTTTATAAAAATAAACCCACCCGATATTTTCATACGTGGTTGCGGCCTCCGGGCATGGGGGTTAATACGAAAATAAGGTGGAGGTAGCAGAGGGAAAGGTACTACAATTAACAATGGGAATCCGAGTATAGAGGTTAATTTAAAATTCTGAATTCTCAATTATTAATTATTGAAGGGGGTTTTGTTATTGGATACCAGGTCGAACCGGGGTACGATAAATCTGGTAGTGTTTTTGGTTTTACTAGGTATATTATCATTTCTGGCAGCACTCTATGTTGACTGGCTTTGGTTTAGCTCGGTAGGGTTTAGTAATGTATTTAAGACCCTGTTGCTTAACCGGGTAGGTATTTACCTGCTAGTTTTCCTGCTAACCCTGCTATTGTTTTACGTTAACCTCAGGTTAACCCGCAGACATCTGGGGGAATATGAGCGACCAGATGAAACTGATGAAGGGCGCGAAATTATATATCTGAATCAGGAAAAAAGCCCCTTTAAAGAATTTCTTCATGGTAAAATGGCCCGCTGGGTCTTCCTCGGTATAAGTATACTGGGTGCCTTAATGATTAGTTCTACTGCAGCTGATAACTGGATAGTTGTTCAGCAATTCATTAACCGGGTGCCTATGGGTACGGTTGACCCCATTTTTTCCAAAGATATCGGCTTTTATTTTTTTAATCTTACCTTTTATCGCTTTGTTTACGGGACCCTGATGGCAGCTCTAGTTTTAACTGCGGTGGTAGTAGGCTTTGTTTACATGTTAAATGCATCTACCGAGTTAATTTTTGGTGACTGGCGGCAGTTTACCTTTGCTAAAAGCCATGTAGCTATTCTATTAGCTGCTATTTTTGCTCTCAAAGCAGTTGGCTACAAGCTATCCGCCTATGAAATATTATTTTCCCCCAGTGGTCTTGTTTATGGAGCCACCTATACTGATGTTCACGCTAAACTGCTGGCTTACAAGATATTGCTAATTGTATCCATAATTGTTGCTGTAGTTATACTGGCCAATATCTTTATAAAAAAACTGAACTGGATACTATTTGGCATCGGGGCCTGGATAGTAGTGGCTATAGTAATGAATGGTATTTACCCTGCAGCGCTGCAGAAACTGGTAGTTCAGCCTAATGAGTTCAACCGCGAGAAGCCATATATCCAGGCAGCCATCAAATATACGCGCCAGGCTTATGGTCTGGATAAAGTTCAAAACCGTAGTTTCACCGTGGATTATGAGCTTGATATTAAGAGCCCTAATAATCAGGACACTATAACGAATATAAGGCTCTGGGATTGGCAACCATTAACCGACACCTATAAAAGCCTGCAGGAACTTAGGCCTTATTATGTTTTTAATGATATGGATATTGACCGTTACATGATTGATGGAAAATACCGTCAGGTTATGATTTCCGCTCGGGAACTGGATCAGAGCAACCTTAATGCAGAGGCTAAAACCTGGATTAACCAGAAGCTGATGTACACCCATGGCTATGGTACAGTGGTCAGTCCGGTTAATGAGGTGGCCCAGGAAGGTTTTCCAAATTTCTTTATTAAAGATATACCTCCTCGTTTTAGTACTTCATTAGAGGTAACCCGTCCGGAGATATACTTTGGTGAACGTACTGACTCTTATGTAATCGTTAATACTAAACAAAAAGAATTTGATTATCCTGAGGGAGATACTAATGTTTATTCCACTTATCAGAGCAAAAACGGAATAAAAATAAACTCTTTTGGCCGCCGTTTAGTTTTAAGCTGGGTGCTAAAAGACTATAAGATGATTCTCTCCAGTGATATGGACAATAGCAGCCAGGTACTGATGAACCGTAACATTATTAACCGCACCAAAAAAATTGCACCTTACCTGTCCTTTGACGGTGACCCTTATATAGTAATTGATGACAAAGGTAAGCTATTCTGGATACTTGACACCTACACCAGCAGCACCAGGTATCCATATGCCCAGCCTTTTGATCAATATGGCAATAACTATTTACGTAACTCGGTTAAAATAACCTGCGATGCTTATACCGGGGAATTAAAATTTTATGTGGCTGATCCCTCAGACCCCATAATAAAAACTTACCAAAGTATATTCCCGGGTATGTACCAACCCTTAGAAAATATGCCCAAAAGTCTTCGGGCCCATGTGCGTTATCCGGTCGACCTTTACCAGGTACAGGCGCAAATATATAAGACCTATCATATGAATGACCCTTACGTATTCTATAACAAAGAAGACCCGTGGTTGATACCAAAAGAAATTGTAAATAACGAACAAACCACCATGGAACCTTACTACATTATCATGCGTTTACCGGAATCAGATAAGTCTGAATATGTATTGATGTTGCCCTTTACTCCAAAAAGTCGACCTAATATGATTGCCTGGATGTGTGCCCGGATGGATGGAGACGAATATGGGAAGCTACTGGTATATAATTTTCCTAAAAAGGAAACCATCTACGGGCCGGAACAAGTGGAGTCAAGGATTAATCAGAATACTGATATTTCCCAGCAGCTCAGCCTTTGGAATCAGCAGGGGTCCCGGGTATATCGCGGCAACCTGTTGGTTATCCCCATGGATGACTCCATATTATATGTAGAACCGCTGTACCTGCAGGCAGAGAACAGCCGTATACCCGAACTAAAGCGGGTTATTGCCGGTTTTGGTGACGAAATAGTTATGGAAACTTCGCTGGATAAAGCATTGACCAAACTATTTGATAAAAGACCGTCGGTAAAACCAACCGGTGAAGATAGTAAAACACCTGAAATAGCAGATAGTGGTACCGACGATATAGCCAAACTGGCTAAATTAGCACGACAATACTATGACCAGGGCAACCAGCGTCTGCGCGAAGGTGACTGGGCTGGTTACGGTGATAATATTGATAAATTAAACGATGTTATTCGCAGATTGGAAAAGAGTGCCAATCAATAACATTGCACGGGCGGGGCGGTCAAACAAATATAAGGCCGCCCTTATATATATATAAATAGCCCTAAAATATAATAAAAAGTAGCTGTCTTTTTAAGGGGGAGGAAGTAATGCTGCTTAAAATCAACGACCGGTTAAGCCTGGTTGTTAGTGAAAAAGGCTTTACCTATTGTAACTGCTTGTTTATCGATGATGATGTTAGAACTATTATTGATACTGGTGCTAACCGTAACTCTTTGGAGGAAATAAAACCTGATAGTACCGACCTGGTTCTGTATACTCATCATCATATTGACCATGTCCGGGGTAATAGGTATTTTGCTCGCGCTCAGAAGTATATCCATGAACTGGATTACCCGGCCCTGGAGAACCTGGAAAACATCATTCACTATAATTGTGTTGATCGCTGGACGGATATAATGCCGGA
>CAZUFR010000050.1:0-8604 GCA_964619655.1 uncultured Syntrophomonas sp.
CCAGCAGGTAAAAATGCCTCCAGTGGACGGTATCGATAACTAGGCTCTGCACCATTTTGGTGCTGAGCAAGGCCACATAGAGCCCGGTGATACGGTTGCGGTTATGGGCGGCGGACCAGTTGGAATGTGCGGAATGACTACTGCCAGACTATGGGGACCTGCCGAAATTATTGCTGTTGACATCAACCAGGAACGTCTGGATTTCGCTGTGAAGAATGGTATTGCGGATGTAGGAATCAATCCCCAGAAAGTCAGTAGTGTTGGCGATGCAATTAGAGAACGGACCGGGGGGCGTGGAGCCGATGTCACCATTGAAGCCAACGGATTCAAACCCACCTTTGATATGGCAGTAGACAGCGTCAGACCAGGCGGCACTATTTCCCTGATTGGAGTTTTCGAAAAACCTCAGGAACTGGCTATGAATACATTGTGGATTAAGAATATCAGGATCAGCATGGGGCTGGTAAATGCCAACCGGATTCCAGAATTAATCAAGTTGATTCAAACCGGGAAAATTAATACCAATTACTTGATTACCCATCGTGCCCCCTTAAATGACATCCTTAAAGGGTATGATGTTTTTGGTGGCAAGAAAGATGGTTGCCTGAAGTGGGTAGTTACTCCCTATCAAAAATAGATTAAACAAATATTTACCGGGTAAATAAATGTTTATTATAGGCCGCAGCACTCCAACCGTAATAAGCTGGAGTTAAGGTAATTCATATTACCGTTCACAGGATTCATGTTCAAAGGTCGGAAGCCTCCCGTAATCGGGGGGCTTCCGGCCTTTTAGACTCATATACTGCAGATGGGAATGATTGCGGGAATATATGGATTCCTGTAATATCTAATCAAATGATTATTGGGGGAGAGTTTTTTGGAATATGAGCAAAAAATTTCGTAATCTAACCATTGCCTTAATCTGCATTTTAGCCCTGGCTATCCCCTGGGGTATTCGCCAGGTGCAGTTACATAAGGTACCGGAAGTGTACCAGGATGATAATATCCTTTTAATTAGCCGAATAGAGGGGAATAGGCTGCAGGTTTACCAGGAGGGAAAATGGCAGGATTTGTTTGTTAAGGGTGTTAATCTGGGTACGGCTTTACCCGGGCGCTGGTTTACTGAATTTCCCGCATCAAGCTCTATTTATACCAAATGGTTCGAACAGATTGCTGCTATGAACGCTAATTGTATCAGAGTTTATACCCTCCTTGATCCGGTCTTCTATGACAGCTTATACCGTTACAATCGTCTGCATTCAGAACAGCCTCTTTATCTACTCCAGGGGATTTGGCCACAGGAGCATCCTCCCCAGGATAATCTGCTTGATTCCAGGCAAACACAGGCAAACAGGGGGACGTTCTTTTTGTTTGGTTTTACCAAACAAAAAGAACGTCCCCCTGTTTGGTCCCTGTTTGGTCCGTATTGATACTATTACAAAACCTGGGTTGAAGGAAATGTAAGGGGGATTCTTCGCTATCGCCCAGAATGACACGTAAAAGAGCACTTTTTCAGTGGTCTCCAACCGTTCCCTTAACACCCCTTCAGTGAAAGCCGGGTGGCTTTTATTCGTATTAAGAAAAAAGAGGTTAAGGGAGGCATGAATTTGCAATGAAACGGCTTATTAGTTGTACTATGATTGTAATGCTGCTGGCCCTGGGTGCTGCACCGGCCCTGGCCAAATTAAAGACCCCCGGAGATTTTACCGATACACAGGGTCACTGGGCGCAGAAAAATATTAGTGCTGTTTGCAATCTGGGGTTGATGAGTGGAATGGGGGTTAATGGGCAGGGACATAAGATTTTCTCTCCGGACAGTCTGGTTAACCGGGCGCAGTTGGCGATAGTGTTGCAGCGCATATTTGACCTGGATTATGGCGATAAACGTTTCGTCAAACAACCGCTGGCCAGTGACTACTACCAGGACGTAAATAACCAGGCCTGGTATGCAGAAGCAGTTACTCTCGCGGCCATTAATGAGGTGTTTGACTCTAATAATAATTTCTATCCCCAACAGGCGGTTACCCGAATTGAAGTAGCCCGTACCATACACCGCTGTGTCAATGCCAAAGGTTTAAATATTCCTATGATTATGCTTATGCCTTATTATCAGGATATGGAGGGTCTATCGCAGGAGGATACCAATGCCCTGGTATTTGCCAGCAACACCAGTTTGATGAAAGGGGACGGCCAGTACTGGCGGCCTCACGATAATATTACCCGGGCAGAACTGGCCACGTTAGTGAATGGCCTAATACGACTGCTGGGACTAGATGAGAGTTATGATGGGCAGGAATACAGGCTGGTTCCTGGTAAAAGCTTTACCCTGATGCTTAACAGTAATCCTACTACCGGTTACCGCTGGACGGCTGCCTATGATGATAAGATGTTATCCCTTACCAGTAAGGACTACCAGCAGGCTGGTAATGGTAATCTGCTGGGGCAGGGTGGCAAAGACATCTGGAGATTTCAGGCTTTGCAAGCCGGAACTACTGAACTTATGATGACTTATTCCCGTCCCTGGGAGCCTATACCTCCAGGGGAGAGTGTTCAGCCCGTTAGGACTTTTACCTTGAAAGTAGTTATTACTCCCGGCCAGGCAGAAGCGGGAACAGTAAAGGTTACCAACCTGGTAATAAAGGAGAAGTCTGATATTATGGAGACTGACCTTAACATACCGGTGGTCAGCGGGCAGTTGGATTCCGGAGTGCTGGCAGCCATTAACAAGCGTTTCGAAGGGGATGCCATGGAGTTTAAACAGACCCTGGAGGCTGAGGTTAAAGATTATGCTGCCGATTGTGAAGCAGCGGGCTACCCTATAAGACCTTACCAGTTATTTACCCGTTATCAGCAATGTTCTCTAAACGATGATATCTTAAGCCTTTATGTAGATTATTACCAGTATACCGGCGGTGCCCACGGCATAACCGAGCGCCGGCCCTATAATATTGATTTGCAGACTGGAAAATTACTGCCCCTGGCAGAGCTGTTTAAGCCGGGTTACGATTACAAGAAGGTTATAGATAAGGAAATAAACCGGCAGATTGCCCTGGACCCGGAACCTTATTTTGAAGGTGACATGGGTTTTCAAGGCATTACCAAGGAGCAGAACTACTGTCTGGATGGAGAAAACCTGGTGATATATTTTAACCAGTATGAAATAGCTCCCTATGCTGCAGGAATTCGCGAGTTTAAAATTCCGCAAAACCTATTGGATTAAGATTAAATCCTTAACTAAAAAGGTGCCAGGGAAGTTTAAACACCTCCCTGGCACCCAATTCCCAAATTACCGTATCGGTTTACCTGCTGGTGTCAGGGGACCATTCGACGGTTCTCCTGACACCTTACTCGGATAAAAACTTCACCTGGTTTCTGCCTGCGGCTTTGGCCTGGTATAATGCTTTATCAGCTATTAAAAATAAATCTTTAGGAGAAGAATTAATATCAGGAATCCTGGTAGTAACCCCAATGCTTACCGTCAGATATTGGCTTACCGTAGAGCCGCTGTAGGGAATATGAAGGTCCTCTATTTTCTTGCATAATAACATGGCCATTTTAATAGCATCATCTTTGTCAGTCTCAGGCATAATTACTAAAAACTCTTCTCCCCCATAGCGGGTAACTAAGTCACCAGCGCGCTTAAATGAATTAATAGTTGTCTGCGCCACCTGCACCAGGGTCTCATCCCCCGCCCAATGGCCATAGCGGTCATTATATCCTTTAAATAAATCAATATCTATAACCATTAATGAAAGGGGCCTCTTATTTCTCAAACTACGATTCCATTCCATCTCCACGATTTCATCAAATTTACGTCTGTTCCATAACCCGGTTAAGGGGTCTTTCAAAGAAAGCAGCTGGAGAGCTTGATTTGTTTTTTCCAATTCAAGCTTCTGGGATTCTATTTGTTTCCCCGATTCCTCCAAAGCCTCCGTTCGTTTTTTTACTAATTGATCCAAATTAAGGTTCAGTTCCGTTAACTGTAGGGTCATCACTTTTTCTTTCTCCAGGGCTTCGGCAAATTGTTTGGCCAATACCAGGGAAATCGTAAAGACAAATAGTAGTTGACCAACAGATGTGAGATTATCGGTTTTGAAAATGGTTCTTAAAAGTGTGGACCCACTATCATTCAGCCATATGCTTGCAAATACTATATCATTTAAGCTGGTAATGAATAAAGCCAGGCCCCCGGCCACGACCAACCCAACATATTTTTCTTTTCGCCCCAGTTTTCTCAAGAAAACATAGGTCAAATAGATAATCACGGCTACGCAGAAAAGCTGGTATACAGGATTAAAAAGAGTGAATATTTTTGCCGGAGTAAGAAGAACTAGCCCTCCAAAAAGAATTCCTACTACTACAATTACTTTGCAAATTTTATGGTTGATATCTTTAGGAAAAATCGATTTAAAAAACATTACTATCAAGGGCACTCCCAGATAAAAGGTCAACGTTTGGATTTTATGAGCTATTTCCCAGTTAAAACCGGGGAATAAGTAAATAAAGAATCTTTCCCCCACTAGTAAGGTTCTAATCCCGACAAATATACAGAATAAACCAAAGTATAAAGTAGAAGGATTCTGTCTTCTAAAGAAAAACAGAACCAGATGATAAGCTCCAATAATTATTAAACAGCCGAATAGGACAAGTTCATAAGCCACGTTTTTATAGCGTAAGTCAAGAATCAGTTTTTCATTACCTAATGTCAGGCTTTCCAGCATTCCGCCACTACGATGATAGAAATTAGATACCTGTATGACAATTTGATTTTCACCAGGTTGGGCATCAAAACAAGCCACCTGGGGAAGGTATTGAGGGGTCATGGTATCTCTGTTTTGACCTACGGTTCCCGAGGAGGCAATTAGTTCTTCATTAACCCAAAGCTTGTAAGCAGTAAATATCCGGGGGATTTTTATGGCTAATCTATCTTGTTCCCCGGTTATAAGTTTTAACCTGTAGGTGGCATAACCCTCCCCGGGTAATTCCTCTCCGTTAATATAATGATGGTTCCATGAACTGGGAGTTTCTATGTACCCATTGTTATCTATGCTAGTTGTGTTTAAGTCTTCTGGTTCCAGTAGTTGTTTCCAGTAAAATTCCCATTGGCCATCTAAGTTAACCACCTTTTGATCCAACCGGCATTGGCTCAGGTCGAGGACTCCCTCTTTAGCTCTTGGCTGATTAAAGGAAATTTTGCTGGAGCATCCTCCTAATAAAGGCAATATGAACACGAGTACTATCATACTGAATATAAACTTTTTATTTTGCATTAAGAATCCTCACTTGCTCCATAGAAACAAATACCTTACTACAATTGTTTATTACATCAATAATAGTAGCAAAAATAGTAGCAAAAAGCATGACATATATTGGGAAATCCTATAAAATCCGATACATTAGTCCCTGATAACATTATACCTGAAGTCCCATATCATTAGGACAGTTGATGTACAAAACAGTATATTTGTCAGATGGTGTTAACTGGATTTCCCCTTCTGGGGTACATCCTTCTTGAAATACCGGTCGATAATGGCTTCAGCCATACGTTTTTGTACGGCTGCCTGGGAGACCAGGTACATTGCCAGCAGAAACCACTCTATTAGCTCCCCCGTTTCCCCCTCCACATTTTTAGTCTTTCCCTGTATCAGTTCAACCTTGTCTTCACAGATTTCTTGCAATTGCTCGGTCTGGTCGTCGTTTATTTCCTGCACCAGGGAATAGACCAAATCAATCAAATGATTAGCACCATTTTCTTCGGCTTCACCATGTTTGTCCCCGGGTTTATGGAGAATACTAAATAACAAAGATATGTCATTGATAGATAAAATTTGCTTGGCGTTATAAAGCATCAGCAGGGTTTCTATATGCTGGCGGGAATATTTCTTTTGCCGAGGGGGGATAAGTATATCTGCTTTGGCGTAGTTGTTAATCATGGTTTTGGTAAGCAATTTATCCTTGGGGTGGCGTTTTTGCCCGGTCAGCTTTTTTTCTATAAAACCGGTCACCTGGTCAACATACAAATCGATATCGGGTATGTCGGTTACCAATACTGGTTGGTGAGGCAGTACTTCATCAATAAGCGGGTAAAGTTCTTCCTTTCTCATAGGTGATAACCTCCTAATGTCTTGATGTACGCTTATGCTCGGGGGATACGTAACCCTACATTTTAATTAAAACAGAATTAAAAATATATTGCAATCGGTTACTACATAATATAGTATATGAATATACACAACGTAGTAAACGAAACTACATGCGGAGTTAAATGAAACGATAATGGGAGGCATACAAAATGAAAATAACTTTAATTGAACCTAAATCACCGGGAAGACATGTTTATAGCAGTGTTAACATGCCTCGTCTGGGATTGCCCATCCTGGGGACGCTATTACAACAGGCGGGTCATCAGGTACGGCTGATAATGGGTTCCCGCCGCGATATAAGATTGTCCGAGATTACCACAGCTGACTTGATTTGTATATCCACTACTACTTCTACAGTTGTAGAAGCTTACCATCTGGCTGATTTTGCCCGTGATAAGGGTAAACCGGTTATAATGGGTGGTGCCCATGTAACATTTATGGCTGAAGAAGCTCTGGAACACTGTGATTATGTTTGCCGGGGTGAGGCCGACCTGACCTTTCTTC
Organism: uncultured Syntrophomonas sp.; assembly: GCA_964619655.1. GTDB lineage: Bacteria > Bacillota > Syntrophomonadia > Syntrophomonadales > Syntrophomonadaceae > UBA4844. Next base: position 6,648 of record CAZUFR010000050.1, read on the forward strand.
CATTAGTATCCTGTATTGAAAATGGTAAATTACCATTAGATATTCCTGGAGTTTCTTTTCGCCAAAAAGAAACTATCGTACATAACCCGGCTGCCGATTGGGTAGATATGAACCGGGTACCATTCCCTGATCTGAGCCTTTTTTCCGGGCTGAAAATGTCTACCTACCCGGTTATGACCTCTCGGGGTTGTCCTTTCGATTGTACTTTTTGCAGTGTTACCCAGATGTTTGGTCGTAAATACCGCTGTCGGGAAACTGAGGCCCTGCTGGAAGAACTTAAGCAATACCGGGGTAAGCAGGTATTCTTTGTTGACGATAACTTTACCGCCAATCCCCGCCGCAGCAAAGAACTTCTTCGTGCAATGATAGAACAGGACATAAAGCCTTCCTGGTGGTGCACCCAGGTCAGGACTGATGCTGCTCGCGATGAGGAACTACTTCAGCTCATGTATGATAGCAACTGTCGCATGGTTTTCGTAGGGATGGAATCGGTTAATCCGGAAACCTTAAAGAGCTACAATAAGAAGCAGGAAGTGGAGGACATTGCCTACTGTATAGAGCGTTTCCACCAGTTAGGCATTATGGTTCATGGTATGTTTGTGTTTGGGGCGGATGAAGATAACCTGCAGACTATAGAGGAGACTTTGGATTTTGCCCTCAAAAACCGTATTGATACGGTACAGTTTCTTGTCCTTACTCCTTTGCCAGGTACTAAAACATTTTTTGACCTGCAGGAAGAGGGCAGACTTTTGACCCGGGATTGGAACCTTTATGATGCCCACCATGTCGTATTTGAGCCTAGGCAGATGTCAGCTTATGATTTGCAAAAAGATACTATTCAGGCTTTTAAAAAATTCTATTCGTTATCTCATATCTTTGAAAACCTTTTTACTACCGGAATCCGTTCTGTGGCTTTTCGGGCTCTGGGCTTCTGGATGGTACGCAAATGGGAAAGGGAAAATAGCTGGTATTACCGGTTTTTACAGGCTTTGTCCTGCTCCTCCCTGGAAACCTCCTGGCAAACCCGTATTTCAAAGAGTATTGAGAGGTTCAGGCTACGTAAATTAAAGTATCTCTGTAGTGAGAAACTCATGGAAATAGAGGTTTCCCAAGAACAGGGAAACTTTGTGGTCAACTTAAAAGGGTTTTTGAATGATTTCTCCCTGGCGGAAACCTTTAAAACCCTTTCCGGTCAAATCCCTCGGTTATATCAGAATATCACCATTAATTTGGAAGAGGTCTACTTTACCTCCGAGAAAACAGCCGTACAGTTTATTAATAAATTAAACGGTCTGACCGGTAAAGCCCGGGATATCAAAGTAATCATTTCCCCGACCAACCGGCGTCTTTTAGATGTTTTGGAGAAGCGGGATATGAAAGTTCCGGGATTTAGTATCCTGGCGTAGGTAGAGTAGACCTTTTGTATATTAAATTATTGATAATCTAGCATATTTTCAAGAGAGATTGGATGCCCGGGCAGTTCAGCAGGTATACCAGATTGAGGCGGAAAAAGATTTTTGGATGCATGTTGTAGTCTTTGACCGGGTATTAACCTTATAACAAAAACATAATCCAATATATTTGGTTGATTAAGGAGAAACCTTATGGGTGGCTCCAAGGCAAACCGATGTTTCTATGTGCAAACTTTTGAATACACATAAAGGCATTGGTTATTTTTTTTGTTATAGGAGGTGAAACAGAAAACATTCCTTATTTTTTACTTAAAAGAATTATTAGAGGAGGAAAAATGTAATGAGTGATACCATGAAAGCGCTGGTTTATCGGGGACCTGAAAAGATAGCGGTGGAAGATGTACCGATGCCAAAAATTATTGAGCCCGATGACGCTATAGTTAAAGTAACCACCTCCACTATTTGTGGAACTGACATTCATATCTGGCATGGTGGTATGCCGGAAGTCGCACCGGGCAGAATAATCGGTCACGAATTTGTTGGAG
>CAZUFR010000051.1:0-5836 GCA_964619655.1 uncultured Syntrophomonas sp.
CCTGATAGAGGTCTGACAATAAATCCTCGATAACCGGATAATTTATCTACAGCATTAAGGGATGATTTATTTTGACTCATTGGTCTTTGCCCAACTACTTCTCCAGTAATCAGAAAAGAAGCATCTACCTGGCTCATAAAATCGCCCGCTTTTCTTAGCATAAAACCATGGCAATCAATGCAAGGATTAAGGTTCTTACCATAACCGTAGACCGGATTATTAAGAACGCCAGGTATGTATTCATCGCTGATATCAATAGTGTGCAGTTCTATACCCAAATCTTTAGCCGCCTGAATAGTTCGTTCATTGGCTCCGAAAAACGGGGTAACAAAATTTATCCCCAGAACCTCAATATCCTGCTTCTTAATCAAGGTTACTGCCAGTTGGGAGTCAAGCCCCCCGGAAAAAAGACTAATAGCTCTCAATCCTGGTACTCTCCTTTTTCCATATATTCGTCTTCATCCATTACTCGTATGCCGTTTTCTTTTAAAAGTGCAGCCGTAACTCCGTCAGCCTGGCGCAGTTTATAACTAAAACTGCCATCATATATATACCCACTTCCGCAGGAAGGGCTGCGGCTCTTTAAAATAGCAGTATCTACACCTGCCAACTGCGCAATTTTTAATGTTTCATAGGCTCCCCGGATATAGTTATCGGTAACATCATCACCATCTTTGTTCAGCACCTTGCTATTGCCTGCTAGTACATCCTGACCAGATCCCGCCTTTATTTCTGCAGGCAAACGAGGAGTAGTTAAGCCGCCTAATTGCTCCGGACATATTGGAATTACATCGCCTTCCTGCAGTAATTCCACGAAAAAATACTTAAGGTTACTTTTACCGTTATATTTACAATTAATCCCGCATAAACAAGCGCTAACCAACTTCATCCGCTTTCATTCCTTTTTTATCCTGTCTTAAACTCAGTATCAACGTGAAAACTCGGTACTATCCTTATAGTTTAAGATTATATCCAAAATAACCATAACAACTAAAAGTATTAGCAAAGGTTAGGTACTTTACATATGATATGATACAAAACATTAATGATGGAGACAAATAAATGCATGATTTTATGATGGTAGATATAAAAGCTGAATCCAAGCTAGATCAGAGCACAATAATTTTAAGTGCGGATCTTACCAGCCATATTATCTTTGATCCGCAACGCCTGGTAAAATTAAATGTTGGTAAAAGCCAAAAAGTTCTGAGAGCCAAGACTAACAGTTCTCGTTTAAGCCGAAATACTATCCATATGAATCCATCCTTAATAAAAAAGAGCTTTCTGGAAGAAGATCGCAAATACGGCATTAACTTTAACCAGAATGAAATATATATCGGGCCGGTAATAGGAATTGTTGCACTAAAACTGGATAGTAAAAAAAGGCCATATGGAAATCAAACTACTTTCTTTCAGGAAATTATAGCTGGTAGCAGAAAATTAGGACAGATATGTTTTGCCTTCTATTTTCCCGATATAGACTGGAAAAAGAAAATAATTAATGGGTACTACCACAATAATAGTGGGTGGCACCGGGGAAAATTTCCGCTACCTGATGTCGTTTATCCCCGGAGCAAGTTTTATGTTCCCCATAAAGCAGATAACCGGCGGCGACTCAAACAGGCGGGAGTAAAGATTCTTAACCCTCAAATGGTAGGAAAGTGGGAAGCATATCGTGTATTTAAGCGTAATCCAGACATGTTGCCATACTTACCAGAAACTAGATTCGTTAATAGCTTTCGCCAGGTCGAAATAATGGCTAAAAAATACCGTGCCGTTTATCTTAAACCGGTTAACGGAACTAAGGGGAAGAATATTATCCGGGTAACTAGAAATCGAAAATCACCGGGTTACTGCTACCAGTATCATCTAAACGGTGGTATATGTAAAGGAAGTGCCGGCGATTTAGTGCAACTGCGGAAAAAGCTACACCTGGTCATGACTGGGAAGAGCTACCTGGTTCAAAAAGAAATAAATCTTTTATGTTACGAGGGTGGAATAGTTGATATTCGAGTCATGGTACAAAAGAACGAAAACGGACAATGGCAAGTGACCGGCATGGCTTGTCGGGTAGGAAAACCTGGTGCCATAACTAGTAATATAAGTGGTGGTGGCAGCGGTATAAGAGTTGAAACAGTCTTAAGCAAGTCGTTTTTCGGAAAAAAAGAAGTAGACCAGATAATAGACACGATTGTTTTCGTTGCTATCACTGCTGTTAAGAGCGTAGAAGATTATCTGGGTAATTGTGGAGAAGCGGGTGTAGATATAGGAGTAGATAAGTTTGGAAAGGTGTGGTTTATTGAAGCAAACTTGCGTCCAGCTCGATATGTATTTTCATTAATCGGTGAAACTAAGACTCGCAAAAAATCCATAGAAACTCCACTATTATATGCCAGGTATCTGGCAGGATTCTAAGTAAAAGGAGAGGTACAGATTTAATGAAAACAGCAGGGAGTATCTCCATGTCACGCAACCTGGTTGATAAGCTGGGAATAGAGGTACAATCATTCATAATAGTTCGAGTGGGAAGCTTGAAAGTTAAAAGCAAACTTATCGTACATGATAACAATAAAAAAGGCTATGCGCTTTCACCGGAATTGGTTCAAGCTTTGCATATTAAAAAAAGAAAAGGCATGAAAATACGTTACCAGGCGAAGGAAAAAATGCTCCACCTGGGGCCTACTATTGGAATACTGGCTACTCTAATTCCTGGTTCTAATCGGGAAGTATTGGATCCACGTAGCCTGCAGGCAGAGCTGATCTATTTAAGTATTATAGGTAATGCTTTTCCCGGACAGACATATCTCTTTACTCCCGGTGGTATAAATTGGGCTAACCAGACTTGTAGAGGTTATGTATACCATCAGTTATCTCAGTATCGGGGGCGCTGGGAATCTTCTATTTACCCGCTTCCGGATGTAGTTTACGACCGCATTCATAGTAGATCGGCAGAAGCCCGTAATAATGTACAATACGCTAAAAACCGACTGTTGAAACTGCCCTATTTGAAATACTTTAATCCTCATTACTTAAATAAATGGAATGTTCACCAGGTACTTTTAACTAATCCTCTGTTGGCAGATTATCTGCCTGAAACTCTCGAATTAGATAATAATAATCTGCAAGAAATGTTAAAGAAATACCGGGTGCTGTTCTTGAAACCCAGCAATGGCAGCCTGGGTAAAGGGATAATTAAAGTAAGTACCAGCAAGGGAAAATTAAACTATATTGCCTACAAAAGCAGACGCATTCGCAACCAGGCCAGCAATCCCGCAGAACTGATGAGAAAAACTAAAAAGATGAGGGATGATAGACATTACATTGTCCAACAAGGATTAGACATGGCCAAATATAAGGGGTCTCCTTTTGATTTACGCATTATCTACCAGAAAAACGGCCAGGGAGAATGGATAATTAGTAAAAAATTTTGCCGTATAGCTCCTCCGGGTAGTAGTATTTCAAATTTAAGCAGTGGCGGACGGGTGGAAAAGAGTTCTAAAGTCTTGCGCTATCTGTTTAAAAAAGAATCCCTTATGAAATCAAAAAACGAAGAGATACGGCAGTTATGTAAAATGGTAGCCAGTACCCTGGAGTATACCAGTACTGATACATTTGGAGAACTAGGTATGGATATAGGAATTGACCGGCAAGGACGTTTATGCTTAATAGAAGTAAACTCCAAACCCAGAAAGACTACAGAAACTGTGTTTTCTATGAAGATAGTGAAAAACACCTTTAAGAGGCCGTTGGCATATGCTACTTACCTGGCTGGTTTTAAGGTTAAATAAGAAGCCACCGGGTAATTACATAAAACAGCATATATAGGGGCAGTATCCATACTGCCCTTTATTAATATAGTATAATAACCATAGATGAAGGAAATCGTTCATCAGTGCAGAATAGAATTAAGTAAAAATGGTTGTAGGGTGGGTTATCCCACCTTATTGTTTAGGGGTTGGTTTGTGATGGACTGGTCTATTAGACCATGCTATGAGTAAAGGAGGATTAATTATTGTGCGGCCAATTAAACACATAGGCATATTAACCGGGGGGGGAGACTGTCCAGGGTTAAATTCGGTCATAAGAGCAATTACTAAAACAGCTGTGCTAAAGTACGGCGTAGAAGTTATCGGATTTGTAGATGGCTTTCGTGGTTTAGTGGAAAATAATTATATACAATTAGATTTGCGCCGGGTATCAGGCATTGGTCATACCGGTGGAACCATTTTGGGAACCAGCAATAGAGACAATCCTTTTAACTTTATGACTATGATTCAGGGCCAACTGCAGCCCACCGACCAATCGGACCGGGCCGTAAGCAATATCAAACATCTGGATTTGGATGGCTTGATTATAATAGGCGGGGATGGAAGTCTTAATATAGCTTATAAATTCTTTAATGAAAAAGGAATTAATATAATAGGGGTACCCAAGACTATTGATAATGATTTATTAGCTACCGATATCACCTTTGGTTTCATTACGGCAGTAAATACAGCATCAGATGCCCTGGACAAGCTGCATACTACTGCTGAATCCCATCACCGAGTTATGATACTGGAAGTAATGGGCAGATATGCCGGATGGATTGCCCTATACGCAGGAATGTCCGGTAGTGCCGATGTTATATTAATACCGGAAATACCGTACAGCCTTGATGCCATTGTATCAAAAATAGCTCAGCGGTTTCGCCAGGGGAAAAAGTTTAGTATTATCGTAGTAGCCGAAGGTGCTCATCCGCAAGGTGGAGAAATGGTAGTGCAAAGCATGGTACCTACCAGCCATGATCCTGTAAGGCTTGGGGGTATTGGGCAAAAAGTGGCGGATGAGGTGTCCTCTCGGCTTACTGATATAGAAACCCGGGTTACGGTGCTGGGGCACCTACAAAGAGGCGGTGGACCTACTCCTTATGACCGAATTCTAGCTACTCGATATGGCGTAGCAGCAGTCGAAGCATTTATGGAAGGCAAATACGGTTCTATGGTTAGTCTACAGGGCAATAAAATAACTACCGTAGATTTGCAAGAAGCTATTAAAGAGATTCGAAAGGTTCCAGTAGATAGTAAATTAGTTGATGCGGCACGGTCTATTGGCATTACTTTTGGGGATTACTAATGTAAATAACGCTTTGATATCAGCCATGATATCAGGAAGGGGCCAATTATGGTAGAAAAAGTTGCAGTTCTTGGTGCTGGCCAAATGGGAGCAGGTATAGCTCAGGTAGCCGCTCAGTCAGGCTATTCCGTTATTTTACGGGACTTACAAATGAGCCTGGTAAAAGACGGTTTACAGGCCATTGAAAATAATCTCGATAAAATGGTAAACCGTAAGCAAATAGACAAAGAAAACAAAGATGAAATTACGAACCGAATTTACGGTACTACTGATTTGTCTGAGCTTAAGCAGGCTGATCTGGTTGTAGAAGCAGTAGTTGAAAACATGGCGGTTAAAAAACAAATTTTCGCTGAACTCGATAATATTTGTCCTGCACATACGGTTTTAGCTACCAATACGTCATCCTTATCTATTTCCGAAATTGCTGCATCTACTAAAAGGCAGAAACAAATTCTGGGAATGCACTTTTTAAATCCGGTGGTTGATAGCCGCCTGGTGGAACTGGTAAGGGGTCTGGAAACATCGGACGATACTGTAGCTACTGCCTCAAAATTTATTAATGCCATTGGCAAGGATTATGTTGTGATCAAACGGGAAAGTCCAGGTTATATCGTAAACCGTATTCTTATACCATATATTAATGAAGCTATATTTATTTACGGGGATGGAATAGCTACCCGGGATGAAATCGACCTGGCCATGAAAATGGGTGCAGGTATGA
>CAZUFR010000051.1:5936-8596 GCA_964619655.1 uncultured Syntrophomonas sp.
GGAATAGCTACCCGGGATGAAATCGACCTGGCCATGAAAATGGGTGCAGGTATGAGGGAAGGACCGCTGGAACTGGCAGATAGTATAGGGTTAGATACTATTTATTTTGCTCTAGAGGTTTTTTTTAATGAGTTTAGAGACAGCAAATACCGCTCTCATCCTCTTTTTTCAGCTATGATAAGGGCAGGTTACTATGGTAAGAAAAGTGGGCGTGGATTTTACCAATACTAAATGGCCTGCAGAATATAAATAGAGCAAGGCCATAAATATTTAAGGGGTGAATGTAATGGTTAAAAAGACTCCGGGAATTATCTTCGGCATATTAATGGGTTTGGTAGTTTTTGGTTTCTCCTTCTGGGGGATAGGGTACTCACTAGGTCCGGATGATGCTACCCTGAAACTATTACTCTATATACCAGCATATCTCTTCCTATTTGTATATGTGTTTTTGCTTTTGAGTGCCTTTAACTTAAATTATCGCATTGAAGATGATGGTCTGGTAATAACCTGGGGGTTAAGCAGGATACATATCGGCTGGCAGGAAATAGAGAATATTATTAAGGTTGATGGCAAGAGCAACCTCTATTCATTATTTGGCATGAGCTGGCCAGGATACATGATAGGATTATATGCTGCCAAAGGATTGGGTACAGCGAGAATGTACGCTACTGATCCCTGGAATGGTTTTATTTACATTAAGACCAGCAAAGGCTTTTTTGGCATTACTCCAGTAGAAGAATCATCTCCGGGTCTACTACAGTCCATAGCAGAGAAATCACAAAAAGCAATTGAAAAAGTTAATATGGATGCTATGGACCCTGAAATCAAGGGCGAAAGTATGCAAGATGATAATTTTTATCATATTTTATTTCGCTTAAACATTATATTCCTGGCCGTTTTTGCTCTTTACCTGGCCATTTTTTACCCGGGTTCAGGAGCACCACCATTTACGGTGCTACTTCTAGTCCTGGCCATAGCCTTGTTTTTCTTTAACATAGGTAATGCCGGGAGATTATTTCAGTTTAGCAGTACCGGGGGATATGTATTACAGATTATCAGCCTGGCGGTTACTGGATTATTTATCATACTAGCATTATCTGAAATAACCCTGAAATGACAAGGGAAAGTACTTGGGTTAACAATATAGATTATTATGTAAACCTCTTTACCGGGGGACTTTAATAAGGGTAATATTAAACGATTTATATAATGAAGGGACAAGATAAAAATGCAACTTGGTATAATAGGTTTACCTCTGGTTGGTAAAACCACCGTTTTTGAATTGCTTACCCAGAGCATTGACAAAAATCATAATGCTTCCCGCGCTAATTTGGGAATGGCTCGTATTCCAGACAGTCGTATAGATTTCCTTTCTAATATATATAACCCTAAAAAAACTACCTATGCCCAACTAGAAGTTATAGATATTCCGGGATTAGTTCCTGGAGCACAAAAAACAGCCAGCGTTTTCTTGGATTCTGTGCGTCGTGCTGATGCCTTACTACATGTAGTTAGGGTATTCGAAAATGATGCTGTTCCAACGCTGAATAATGAGATTAACCCGATTAAGGATATTGAAAATATAAACTATGAGCTATTACTGGCAGATTTAGATTTAATCGAGAAAAGAATTGACCGGATTAATGCTAATAAGAAAAGGAATAACTTTTTAAGCGAACTAGCACTCCTGGAAAGGTTAAAGGAAGCCCTGGAAAACGAGACCCCACTGGCAGCAGTGGAGCTAAATTCCGAAGAACAGGAAATTTTAACTGCCTATCAATTTTTAACTACCAAACCCATACTTATCTGTCTTAACATCTCTGAAGATGACCTTGTCAGTAAAGCCTACCCGCACAGAGAACAGGTGCTGGAATTTGCTGCCCAGCGAAACCTGCCCATAGTTGAGATATCTGCCGGAATCGAAAGCGAACTGGCCGAACTTGAAGGTGAAGAAAAAGCAGTGTTTATGCAGGAACTGGGCATAGAAGAATCAGGTATAGTAAAAATATCGCAAAGCATGTACCATCGTCTGGGCCTGATATCATTTTTTACTGTAGGTGAAGATGAGGTCAAAGCCTGGACAATTGAGGAAGGTACTATAGCTCGAAAAGCTGCTGGAAAGATTCATTCCGATATAGAAAGAGGATTTATCCGGGCAGAGGTAGTTGAATATGAAGACCTAAAAAATTTAGGCAATATGAATGCAATTAAAGAGAAGGGATTATTTCGTTTGGAAGGCAAAGAATATCTGGTTAAAGACGGTGATATCGTCCATTTTCGTTTTAATGTATAAAGTTAATAAGAAAATAGGGTGCTGGTAGCAGACAGTACAGATATAGCAAAGTTAAGGGATAACCCAAAATACGGGGTTAATTAAGAATTAAGAATTTTGAATTATTGTGGAAATGCACCCTACGGGTACTACAATGCGAACTATCGTTTACTATTAAGGTTGCTTACGCATTTCTCTTTATTACACTTAACACAACCCCAACTACTATTTTCATGCATGGTTGCCGTGTGCCCTTTAGGGTATGGCCTCCGGCCACGGAGGTTAATAGAAAATAAATTTTTGTATATTGGGATAGGACTAAATAATGTTAAATTTTATATATTTTTTCACAAAGCAGTAATACCGGCTATGGGCCGGTATTTTTCTT
>CAZUFR010000052.1:0-8555 GCA_964619655.1 uncultured Syntrophomonas sp.
CCAGCACAATAATGAAGGCAATCAAGGTAATCTGATTCATATCCACATTAACCAGAGGAAGAATTAATATACCCCCGCACAGGGCTAGCGGAATGGTTATCACTACTCCCAGGGAGGCATACCGGTTTAAACCAGCTGATGATATTAACACTACAAAGAGCATAGCCAGTAGAAAAGCTATACCCAGACTGCGAAGCATCTGGCTTATAGCCTCAGCCTGGGTATATACCTGATAAATCTGTACCGTTTCCGGTAATTCCTGCTCCATCTTATCCATTAACCTGGAAATCTCCCGGTCAACTTTAACCAGGTCTATCCCGGAGCTAGCAAAAAAGCTCAGAGAAACAGATGGTTTGCCCTGATAAGTCACCATCTCCTGGTTAGCCTTAAAAACCTCTCTAATATCTGCAATATCACCCAGGCGTAAGATGGAATTACCTGTCCCCGCTGATAGCGGTAAATTTAATAATTCAGTTACATCTACTGACTGGTCTATCCGCAGTTGATAAACTGTTTCGGCTAAATTCCACTTTCCCGGTGGGGAAGGTCTAATCTCCTTCTGCAGACTATATATTATCCGGGTAGGGGTGAGACCTGCGGCCAGCATCCGCGCCGGGTCTATTTCCAGAACTATTTCCCGCTCCGGCATTCCCTGTATCTGCACCTGAGCTACACCAGGTAATTGGCTGAAAGCCGTATCCCATTTTTCTAAAAATGCATTGAGGGCATATAAATCCCCTTCCTGCTCAGCTACCATCTGGTAAATGGAAACTCCCTGTAACTGCAAATCAGTTTCCATGAGGGGTTCTTGCACCCCTTCAGGAAACTCGGCCCGGGCCAGTTCCAGCTTTTGTTGCACTTGATTCCAAACCCTGGTATTGTCCCCCTTGGATTCTGCTTTTATCGTTATTTGCGATAAACCTGGTTGCGAGCGGGAGCTTATTTCTTTAATATCGCTTATGCCAGCCAGTTCACCTTCAAGTTTTCCGGTTACATATTGCTCCACTTGACTGGCCGTTGCTCCAGGATATAAGGTAGTAACCATGGCCATTGGATGTTCGATAAGCGGTATTTCTCGGCGGGGAAGTTGGTACAAAGTTATGAGACCGCTTAGCAGAATTAGCATCGCGGTTAGCCCCACTACCAGACGGCGCTTAAGAACTTGCTCCAGCATACTACAGTCCTTCCTTTGTATTAACTGTTTCCCCGTCCCGCAAACGATGTAAGCCGCCGGTAACTACCAGGCTTCCTTTTTGTAACCCAGATATGCATACTCTGGAACCAGCAACTGTACCCAGAGTTATCTTTTGCCGATGTACCCGCTTATCTTTAACTATGTAGACATAAGGAGTTTCTCCCTGGGCTATGGCTTCCACCGGAATCAGAATCTGTTCTCCCATCTCCTTGCTATATTTTACCTGCGCCATAGTGCCGGGCAACCAGTCCAATTCAGAATTTTTCACCCTGACTTCAACTGCCACCCGTCCGGTTCCTGGTTGAGCCATTTTGGTAATGTTTTTGATAATGGCCTCCCTTACCTGGCCCTGACATTCCACCTCCAGTGTATCGCCCTCCTGCCACTCTCCAGCTTCATCACCGGGAACTTCTATGTTCATAAGCAGAATATTTCTCTTACCCGCCCGAAAGATAGGTTGTCCGGCAGTCATAAACTGCCCGTTTTTAACCATTTTCTCCGCCAGCCATAAGCTATCCGGAGCAGTTACCTCACAATTGACGGCATTCAGATTGCTTTCTTCCTGCTTAATTAATGCCAGCTGCAGCTGTTTTTGCGCCTGTTCTCTATCACGATTTAATAACTGCCATTCTAATTCCCTCTTATCCAACTCAACCCGGGATACTGCTCCCTCGCGGTAGAGCAACTGGTTACGCTCTAGTTCATTTTTGGCCTCTTCAGCTCGGGCTTGTAATTTTTCATATTGAATCCGGGCTATTTGCAGTTCCTGGTCACAACGTTCTTGAGCCAGGGAAACGGTCTGATTCTCCAACAAGGCTATTTTATCCCCGGCCTGTACCTCTTCCCCCCCATTATGGTAGAAGTGCCGGACATAACCTGATACCTGAGCACATATGTATTGTTCTTCATCCAACTCTAAAACAGCATCATAAACCTTCTCCACACATAATTGTTCAGCTTTAGCTTCTACCACGGTTACCATCGGCCTGGTTTCCACCTGCCCTGAATCCTGTCCCCGACTACACCCTGATAGAATGAACATAACCAAAAGCAACAACCAGGCTATTATCCTCTTCTCCATCTCCTGCCCCCCCTGGACAATCTTTTGTTCCCTCTTATCTACGTATACCTGAACGGCCTGTTAACGTTTCGGAGTACACTTAAAATAGCGCGTTTCTTCTAATATGACCCATAGCCCTGAGGTCAAAATTTTTTCTCGAGCAAGATCATATGATTGCTACCCAGGTTCTAAATACAAATATTAAAAATCCCTGCTAAGGGTCTGTCAATGTATTAAGGATTTCTTACATCAGCAATAGGCTCAAGGCCATCACCATCATCCCGGCAATCATGCCATAAACCGAATGATGGGCCTTTCCGTACTCCCTGGCAGCAGGCAGAAGTTCGTCCAGGGAGATGAATACCATTATACCGGCCACGGAAGCAAAAAGAAGAGCGAACAGGGCTTCACTCATAAAAGGCAGCAGAATCAAAAAACCTATTAATGCACCCAGCGGCTCGGATAATCCAGATAAAAAGGAATATAAAAAGGCCTTTTGTTTGTCTCCGGTAGCGTAATATACAGGAACTGAAACTGCAATTCCTTCCGGTATATTGTGGATGGCAACTGCTATAGCAATTACCACACCTACCGATGGGTCATGCAGTACCGATACAAATGTAGCCATTCCCTCCGGGAAATTATGTATAGCTATGGCGATAGCCATCATAGAACCTATCCTCAATAGTTTGTTATTGCTAACCTGGACAGACGACTCTGAGATTTCCTCAACCCTTCTTGGTTCATGAGGATTTTCATAGGAAGGCACCAGCATGTCGATTAGTGCAATAAGCATCATACCGGCAAAAAACGCCCCGGTAACAGCCCACAATCCCCCGTTTCCCCAAACACTCACAGCTATTTTCTGGGCCTCGGCGAATATTTCGACCATGGAAACATATATCATTACTCCGGCTGAAAAACCAAGTGCCACGGACAGAAAGGCGGTATTGGTTCTTTTGGCCTGCAGGGCAATTAGGCTGCCTATTCCGGTGGACAATCCGGCTAAAATAGTCAAAGTAAAAGCCAGTGATACATTGTTTAGTTCCATATCTGCTTCTCCTGCTGTTTAAGTATTATTCTAGTTGCGACTTATCATATCATATCAAAGTCTCTCATAGTATCGTCTATTTTTAACTTCCCCTTGACTGCCCCATTGTTATTATTAGCTACCGGTATAAACGCCACTCCAAATCTATTAATTTAATTTTGCCATCTTTTATTTACGATTTTCTCTCCATCAATTTATAAAATACCGTAGCCGCTTCAGCCCGGGTCAAATAAGCCTGTGGCTGGAAACTGCGGTCAGGATATCCGCTGATTAAGCCTCTTTGGCTTACCACATCTACTGCATCCCGAGCCCAGGGAGAAATTAGATCGTTATCACTGAAGCTATTCTTATTCGTAGCCGGAGTATTCTTAAGAGCATTATAAATAGATACCGCCATTTGCTCGCGGGTGATAGGATCATCAGGACCAAAACTAGTAGAACTGTAACCATGCACCATTCCCCTCGTAACAGCAGTCGAAATATAATCTCTAGCCCAGTGATTGGAAGAGTCAGTAAAGATGTTACCTGGTTGTAATTCATAGTGCATTGTTTTTACCGCCATAGTGCAAAACTCGGCCCGGCTTATCACACCATCGGGACGAAATGTTCCATCAGGATATCCGCTGATAACACCATTAACCAGCGTTTCTTTTAGCTTCGCTTCAGCCCAGTGCCCCAAAATGTCACTAAATCTATTAGAGAGGGCAGTGGTAATAAATGGAACCGTATCCCGAGGAAAGGCTAATGCCGCAAATTTGGTTAAATGGCTGATTTCTCCACAAACGGTTCCTTTAGTAAGGTCCACGCTTATATTATCCAATGGTATCCATTCTTTCTTGGTTTCATCATAAAAACATATTTTGACCTCATATTCATCTGTGTTCAGGCCAGATTTATCAAATCTCAGCTGAATGCTAACTGGTGCCGTAAAATCAGCTGTCTTGTTTTTGGTAATCTCCAGTACATCACTGATTAACTGATGGCTTGCTGGGATAATGAGACCAGTAATTTCAGCCACCTTACTAATACTAACCTTAATGTCTTCCGGTGAAGCATTGGCTGGTATAGTTATGCTAGCATTTTCCATCATCAGTATAGCTCCTGAGGTAGCTTTTACACTTACTGGTGAACCGAATAAAACCTTAATTTCAGGAGTTTTTTTGGTATCACCGCGTTTTGCCAGATTATCGGTAGAAGAACTGCTACCGCCACCGCCAGAATTAAGTATTACCGGGCCAATTACCGTAAATAACTTCCCGCAATCTTGCCAACACACCTTTTCTACCACCTGAGCGCGCAGAGACTTGAAGGCCTGTTTCTCTTCTGCAGTGGCAGTGCCGTCTTTGATTTTCTGTTTAAGCTCGAAAAATCCTTCAGGGAATACTTCCGGACGAACTTGAATTGATACCACTCTACCAGTCTGCCGGTCAACGACCTGATACCGGTAATATAAGTCATTGTGCTCTCGATCTTCTAAACTATAGTGACCTTCGCCCAGCAGTAATGCAAAAACTTCTTCAGTACCATGAGATTTCGGTCCTACGACCATAAAGCGATCTTTCTCCGGAATGGTATCAGGATTCAGAACACTTATAGCCTCTTGCATAGCCCGAAATGCTAGACCGGCGCAAATACAAATCTTGCCCCCTTCCTCCAGGGCAACATCCATAAGATAAGTAGTACAAATCTGTTCTCCTTCTTTCAGTTTAACAGAACCTATTAAGGCATCAGTAACCCGAGCACTTATATACCCGGGTATGTTGTCATGGGGCATCAGAGCCCGCTGACCTTGTTCGGGATAAGAGTAGTTTAAGCCCTGCAAACTGTTGGGAATCTTTATGTCGGTAAAATAACCTTCACTGATCATAACCGGCATTACTAAAATTTGAGCCTCTGAATTCTCGGTATATACTTGCTCAGCTACAGTTCGCACATCCGGCTGACCAAAGGCCACATAACCATGTTTAACCATCTGAAAGCCGTGCTTTTGCTGTAACTGGGCACCCAGTGAATTGAGATGATTTGCCCAGGTTTCCTGGTACTGCTCTTCCCCGGGGCCATGTGCTGCCAGAATTAATGTTTCCTGTGTAGGATTAGTGCTAAATGTCTCCAAGCGATCACTTAATATTTCGGCTATCAACCGGTGGTCATCCAACCCTGGAGTCAGCTCTATGATGGCCTGAGTTTGAACTGGAGTTAATTCTTCTTCGGGTTCGCCCCCGCTGTGTCCACCATGTCCAGGTGTTTCTTCGTGCCCGGTATAATTACTGGGCAAGCCCAGTACATATTTGATTTCTTCCATATGTCCAGAAGCCGAAGAGACAAAGAGAGGTACAGCAATAATTCGGGTTACTCCCTCATTTTCCAGGTTACGCACTGCATCATGGATATCTTCTCCACTTACAAACTCTAAAAATCCCAGTTCCACCGGATAGGGTAGTTGCGACTGTAGTTCTTGAACAACTGTGCGAACTGGTACATTCCAACTATCTTGAGCAGCAGGAGCACCGTGGGCAATTACCAGGACACCTAAAACATCTTCTCTTGATACATTTGAATCTTCAGCTATTGCAATCGGTATACCCAGGTTAAATAACATAAACGAAATTACAAAGATACTTAGTATTGTTTTAAAATACAACTTTGGTCTCATCCAAAACCCTCCCCTTTATAAAACCCAGTACTTGAATTGTTTTCAAACCTCCAGAAAGTTAAATACCCCCCTCTCCTATCTGCTTTTTTAATTGCAAACTGATACTGCCTCATCTTCAGTAGATGTGTGTTAGTTTAACCTAACATTTTTAATCCAACTTCTGCTTTATAGTGTCCCAATCGTGGACAGATACGCTTTAACGTTTTTCTACGAAAATCCTTTCTGGATTAAACATCTCAGGAGTTATCTAATTCAATATCATCCTTGTTATTCCGGGTTAAATCTTTTGATATAAACTGCAGATGGCTTAGATACCGGTCGAAAAGAGCACTGGTTTGCTCCGCTGACATGAAAAATAAATCATCATGTTCTTTTTCCAGTTCCGCCAATATGATCATTATTCGCCGGGCACTCATTATCGCCATGTTTTATTTCCCCTTACCCATTAAATCTCTCGATTCCCGATCTATTTGTTTAGCTTGAGTACGTAAATACACCGGGTTAAACCAATGTTTATTACCATAAGCAGCCTGGTTACCCCACTCTTTAAACCTGCTCCCATGCGCTATGGCTGCTTCCAGTAATTCATAGGCATCAGCCTCTCCCTTCGTAGCCGGCATCTTATCACCCCCAGCAACTTTATAAGCACAATCAATTAAAAAACTTGACCAGGCGGAGCAGCTTATGGCGAGCAAATTCGAAATCTTCTCTTTCTTTCCACCCTAGCATTTTCAAAAGCTCCACTGTCTCAGCCCGGCTCATCTGTTCAAACGGCTTTTTCCGGTCTAAAGAAATCAGGTAATCCAGGACGTTTTCTACCCGCTCCAATCCCATAGTCTCTCCTCTCTCCCAGTTTTTCTAAGCTGTCCACATACTTGATTGATCAGCTAGAGCTTGCGCAACCCCGCTCAGGCTGCTGTTCCCCAGCAGACGATATTCTTTATTGAGTTTGCCGGCTACATCCTTAACACAGTGGACTGCGCCATGACTGTTTATATCAAGTGAACACAGTATGAAATCCGACCATTTTAGCATTTCCATCAAGTTCTTGCGCCCGCTGCTGAGATTGCCATTATGATGACGATACTCCCAACCCATATTTTCAGCCAAATCCCGATAAAGAGGATTCAGCCCGTAGTTCCCACCTACCATAAGTAATCTGCCTTTTTTGGGATCTTCTTCGACCCCTGAATCGCTCGGAAGATTGGCATCGTAACAACGACATCCAGTCAGCATTTTTATTTCGCGGCATAATTGTACAATCATTTCTTGTTGCTGCAGCACCTGCCTTTGCAGCTCAGCATTATCATGACCTAACTCACGAGCTTGTTCCTTGTAATCACGACATTTACCGATGGTTTCCTCGAGTTTAATGTTCAGTTTCTCATTATCCGCCTTCAGGCTGGCAAGCATAGTCTGATAATCCTTTGATTCCTTTGCAGTTATATCCTGTGCCTGGAGTTCTTGTACCTGCTTCTCCAGCTTGCCTATACATATTCGGGCTGCTTTTAATTCCGCCACCCATTCCTTTTCCCTAACTTTGCTCTGGCGTAATCTCAATTTAAGCTTCTTTTTGTCCTCCGCTAACTGCTGTAAGCGCATTCTTTCATGTCGGCATATACCCCCATTTAAATGGGACATCATATGAACTTCGCCCACTACCAGGTTAAATGTTTCTTCCGACAAATTCCGATGAGTTAACAGTACCCAGTAAAGTCCGTAAATATCGCCTGCTATCAATTTTTCCTGCCATACGGGAAAAAGCTCTTGTTCAGACAAACAAGCGTATCGAGCAATTTCCGCCCGATATTTTTTGTCCAGATAGGAATTTACCATACCGGAAAGCTTGTTTTCCGTATACATATTGTTGGCAAAAAGCGCGTGAATCTCATAATCGAGGAATTTTTTTTCATCCATGTATAACTTTTTCAGCAGATTTCTTTGCTCATCAATAGTCAAACAGGTACCGCATATAGAACAATGCAAGTTATTGTTTAGTTCCCATATTTTTTTACGGGCTTGAAATGTGCATTTTTTTTCAGCACAGCAACTGTAATCTTCAATCATTATCATCCCTCTCTTCCTCTAATGATATGGATTTTTCTGGTGGTTTCTTTAGTTTAATGGTCCAAATCTCATCATTATTAATGTATATATGGTAGTAATCATCCTCCTGCTCTGCCCCATAAAGCATTTTGATGAAACGTTTTATACGGCATATCAGTATTAAGATTGCCAGCAGTAGACAAATTGTCAAAATCAGGTACTCCACCACTAATCCCCCAAGCATTTGTTAGGTTGGGCTAACTTTTTGGTTAAATCATAAGCCCCTTCGTAATGGGCTTATGATATTGATAATCATTATCACTTTAAATTCTAGAACTATCCTTTTATGTTGTCAATAGCTATTTGATAAAAAATGATAAAGATGGTACTAATACGAAAATAGTTGTTAATTGGAGGTCAATAGCCAAAATTTCTTTTGACCGTGGTACCGAAGGAAATTGATCAAAGATATTTATCAGAAGTGGGGGTGAGCATCACAACTTACCCGAGTATTAGGCGTTGGAAAAAACGTCGTAGAAAGAGCAGTGCA
>CAZUFR010000053.1:0-8413 GCA_964619655.1 uncultured Syntrophomonas sp.
AACGTCCGCTGGTGGTAATCCCCATCCAGGTACCGCCTTCCTTCAGGTCTCTTCCTGCCACAATATCAGGATTTTCCGTCCAAAAAGCAGCAGGTGCAGTGGGACGTTGGTAAAACTCATCCCGGTTTGCCGCTACCACCAACTTATATCGAGGATGACAATCATAAGCAAACAGTATTGTACACATAATTCCTCCCGATTAAAGGCGGGTGGGAAAAATTAGGCCTATCGTTTCCCCCCAAAATTAAGAATTACCCCGATTAGCCCATTAACAAACATTTATTAAGACGGTAAACTTTTATTTAAACTGGTATTTACCCTGGCCATACTGCCGCAGATAGCCTTCAATGTACTTTTTTATCGCTGATGCCGGTGAGTAAATGCCGAAATGCCCTTCGCAGAGTATATCCGCTTTTAGCTCAATCAGCTTCTGCATAGAAAGCTCCCACTGATTTATATCTGAACCCCACTTCTCGTTGAAAGGTCCATGAATATCCTGGCCAAAAAGAACCCGTTTTCCCCCGGTATCAACATAAGGGGATATTCCTCCTATCGTATGCCCGGGAGTAAGCAGGCAAACCAGTTCCAGCTGACCCACTTTAATTTTCTCCGCAACACTCTGCAGTACCTGGTCCACCTTTACCTTTTCATACTTGACTCCATACCAGGAGGCAGCGGTAAGGTGAGGCAAACCGTCTTCAATAGCCGGCAATTCAAGCTGGTGAGCAATTACCTGAACCTGCAGTTGCTCTTTTAGAAATGCCAGACCACCAATATGGTCGATATGGCCGTGGGTTACAACTATATACTTCAAGCTGGAAAGTTCAACCCCGGTAGCCTTTATGTTATCCATAATCATGGATGCACTTCTTCCAGCCCCAGTATCAATCAAGGCAGATTCAGTGCCTCCATCTACCAAATACACGCAGCAGTCTTCCCCGCGGGAGAAACCATCTCCTCCTACCTGAAAAACCCCGGTAGTAATCTCCTTTGCTCTGCCCATGATACCCTCCACCCCTCCGTTTTTCCAATATTATACCTTAGTTGGGATTTTACTAAAATGGCTGGCGATAGAGGAAGGATGGCTGTTATACCTTTTTATCATCAAGTTCAAAAAGTAAAGGTTGTGGGGAATTAATCAATCTATACCGGACTGGCCGAGAAAGTTTTTCTAATCTACCCTCATCTGTAGCACGCTCCAACCAGTCCTTCATTTGTTTCTCATTAACATTTAAACTCTTAGCAAGTTTTTTGCTATTACTTTCATTAACTGATACCAAAATGTTTTGGATATACGGCCATACAACCTCAAATAAATCATTTATCTCAAGGTATTTAGTCGGTTCACCTTCTGAAATAAACCCTTGTATCGTTTTAGACTCTTCCTGGTCTTGAATAAATTTATCGCTATTAACTATTGAAGTACTCTTATTGGCCTTTTGTTCTATTACTGATAAAATATTACTTAAACCATATCTCTCGTTAATGCTATCAATATCCAAGCCATTTACACCCTGTCTCATTAAAGCTCGATTACCATCAGGAATATCTTCTGCATCACGTACAAAAAGAGGCACCCAGTTGTGTTTTATATTTTCAGTAGCACCAGACCAGGTCCCGCCTTTTCCTTCAGTTGCTGAAATCGCCACAGCAAAATGGCTCAGGGCATATATCAGCTTGTTCCTGCCCATAGCCGCTCCAACAGTAAATCGAGCCTGAGGATGATAGGGTGATATTAAAAGTAGTTGCTGTTTCAATATTGCTTCCCGATTAGCCTTGTTACGCATAGCAGCGGCAAGACCATTGGATAAAACTGAAATTACTTGACCACCCTCAACCAGTGCAGTTTCCTGTGCAACCGAATCAACCCCACGGGCTCCTCCCGAAACCACATTAAATCCATCTCGTACACAAGCTCTGGCTAATTGTTGTGTAAAACTAATAGCCGATTCATCTGCATCACGAGAACCCACGATACCTACGCTACGAATATCAAATAAACCAATATCTCCAGTTCCATATAATACAGCAGGTGCTTTATCTTTTAATATTTTCTTCAAGCGACACGGGTACATAGATTCAGAGCGGGTTAAAACCCATATACCCATATCATCCAGTCTTTTTAATTCTATAGCTAAACTGCCTCGCCTGGATAAAAGTTTCGCCAGTCTCTCCAATTGGTAGGAATCTAAACCCAATTCCCTTTGCCATTTATCAGCATCGCTTAATAAAAAAGCTTCTGGTCGCTTAAACGAACTAACAGCAATTTTTTTCGCCAGTGTATTCCACTCAGTTAAAGTTAATGGTTTATATTCAGATTCCATTCCTTTTGGAATAGCCAAGTTTGAACATAGTAATAGAATAACCTGGCTGTCAGCTGAAACATTAACCTTTATCAATTACTATCACCACCTGACCAGGTAGCAGCTAAAGCCAAAGGAAATACTGGGCCACTTCCTGCTTCCTGTAAACGCACTCCACATACCGTCAAAGTCCAACGAGAATCAACCATATCATCCATTAGTAAGACTGGTCCTTCAGGGCAGTCCCCAATAACTTCAAAAGCGTTAATAACATTATTCGCTTTCCCTTATATCCGGGAAGGCTTGTTGAATAAAATAATTCTGGATCTCATCATCCTCACCACCACTTAAAAGGATAGCATATGCGTTATCGAGATTCCGACCTGCACGACCTATTTGCTGATAATAAGCAACCAGGGATCCAGGTCGCTGGTAGTGTACTACAAAACCTAAATCCGGTTTATCAAAACCCATTCCCAGAGCAACCGTAGCCACGAGCGCCTTGACCTCATTATTTATTAATTGCTGCTCCCTTTCTATTCTGTCTGCCTTATCTAATTTAGCATGATATTCATAAACATTCAGGCCACGCGATTGCAGCCAGGTTGCTACTCTACTACAATCAGTAACAGTTAAACAATATATAATACCTGTACCCGGCAAGCGTGGAATGTTTTCAGCCAACCAGGCCAATCGTTCAGCTTGATCTCTTAATGCTATAGTTTGTATTCTTAAAGATTCCCTGGCCAACGGACCGCGTAATATTTTTAAATCATATCCTAGTTGTTCCCGGATATCGTTTACTACCCGGTTATTTGCGGTAGCAGTAGTAGCAAGTACAGGGATACCGGCTGGCAAATTCTCAATTATGCCAACTATTCTACGGTAATCGGGACGAAAATCATGGCCCCAATCCGATATACAATGTGCTTCATCGACAACCAGCATACCAATATTACCGGGAATACTGGCCAGGAATTCGTTAAACTCGCTTGAGGCCAGACGTTCTGGAGAAATCAATAAAATATCGCATTTATTACTTTGCAAATCGGCCTTAACTGCATCCCATTCTTCCTGATTATTACTATTGATGGTAACTGCTCGTACACCAATCCGCTCTGCCATCTCTATTTGGTTTCTCATTAAAGATAATAACGGGCTAATCAGTAAGGTAATTCCCTTACCTTCTTCTCTAAGTAATCTGGTAGCGATGAAATATACAATACTTTTACCCCATCCCGTACGCTGGACTAACAAGGTGCGCTCCTTTTGTACAACAACCAATTCAATCGCTTGCCACTGTCCATCTCTAAAGGTGGTATCCTCGCCCAACATAGTTTTTAACAGTTCCTCAGCTTGTTCCCTCACCATTCTCGCCCCCCACACTGTTTGCTTACCAAAACTACCAATCAAAAGCCCCATAATAATAATCAAAATAATCTTTGAAACTAATCCCACATATCTGAGTGTCGGCATTTATAGCGTAGATATGATTTTTGCCCTTAATCAGATCCGGCGCTTTAATACCATAGGTAATCGACATGGAGGCCTCAATATAGGCAGCCAGCTGATCGCAAATTCTTACTATTTCGCCATCTAACGGGCTGTACTCATTACTATCATATTCTTGGCTTATTTGTTCCGATGAACATAATAAGAGATGTCCATCAACCACTGCTTTGCTCTGAAACTCATCTTCCAGGAAATACAGTATCTCATTATGCCACTGCCGGGGCAGCAGGGGCATTATTCTCTCGGCAAACTGCTCTTTTTCAATTTCTTTGATGAGTTCTTCCAGGCCCTCAACTGACCTTTTTACCGGGGAAACGATATCCCTGGTCAAAACCTCGGGCAAATCATGGAACAATCCGGCAAAAAAGTTGTTATAGATCCTTTTAGGACCTGCTCCAATTTCTACTGAGAATAAGTAGCAAAGAATAGCTACAATCAACATATGTCCTAATACCGAGGTTTCGGGGACCCGGGGTGACTGAGCCCATCTTTGTTGAAAGCGCAGTTGTCCAACCAGGTCCATAAAATTACGGGTTTTCTTGCCCAGAACAAATTTCTGTACTCCGGCCAGATCATAAAATTCCTCTACCTCGTTAGCAATACTTTGACTGGTTCGTCCCAGCCCAAAAAAGCCTTGATTCAAATGATGAATTATTTCAAACTCCCAATTGGTAGCCAAATAATGGGCAGCTTTCAGGATGCGTTTCTCAAAAAATGAATAGTCCAAAACAAAAAGATAGTCCTTAAGCTTCTGCAAAAAGTCCCCCTCAATGCTTTCAACACAGGGTTGTATCTGATCAATCACCCAGGCATTCAATTCCTGACTTTTATGATCCATTAATTTGTGAAAGACGTCTGGTTTAAGATCAGTTAGAATACTGCGCTGCAAAAACTCAAATATTCCGCCCTCAATCAAATGCTGCCAGTCAATGGATGTGCCCCGGTCGCTCTCCTCAGTTTTAGCCAGGACATAGGCAAAAACCATCTTATGGGCTTGTTTATCCAACTCCCTAAAACCGGTATGAGGCCTGATATGATCGTTCCACCTTTGCATACTGGCAGAACGGAATAATAATTCCAGCATATCTTTGCTAATCATCTTTTGCTACTCCCTTCACCACCCCGGATACTTTTGTCTCCACTCAGTATCATTCCTGTATTGGATGAGCAAATCATCTGCTATTTGGGTAATTTCTTCGGTTAATTCCAGGTTATATAACCAATCCTGGTGGATAGCTTGCCAGCCCAGTACCCTTTTCCAACTGCCGGGTAAAATACTGTCGTAATAGGCTCTTTTCCTTCCAGTAAGAATTCAATCCATTTCAATCTTAGGTCGCTCTTAAATAAAAAACATTTCTTCAAATTTATTATAGGGTACTGCTCGCTCCTGCCAGGCTTCCGCCCAGTACTGAACGAGCATATAATCTTAATATCGTTCTTACCAGATAACCATTATTTGTATACTTCTATGATGATACTGTAATCCCTGCTATTACCAGATTGATATCCTACACGGTATTTTTAATAATTATATCCGCTTCCTGTGACACGATAGCGTCATATTATTAGGGTATGATTTATATAGATAAAAGAATGAATTGGGGGGTTCTAGTTAATGATGGTGGAGGATTTTAATGAGCATCGCCGAAAAAGTGCTTTATCGAACTACAATATCAGAAAAAACGAAAATAATTATGAATACTGTGTGGTGAAGAATTATGAAACCCTTTTTGAATTTGAATACGCCCATGCCGTGCAATTAGAGGATGTATTTGCAAACTTCCTGGAAGTAGATAATCGTTTAGTGTTTGTTTCTATTCTTTTTCCAATTGCCCAGTTTGATGTTGATGATATTATTACCTGGCTAGATAATTATGCAGTTTATTTCGATGGCAAAGGAGCAGCTACAGGCAAGATATCAGGTGCCAAAGAAATCATCTCCGGATTGAAATTTAAGGGCTGCCCGGTTATTATGTGCCAAAAAGGCAGGAATAGTCTGGATTATAATACCGGGGAGTTTGTTGAGGTAACGGAAAACTATACTTATTACCACGATGTAAACAGCCTTCTTGCTATCAAACCTGTTACCGCCGATGAACCTGAGTTAGAGATTTATCTGAATGGAGAGAGGATTTACGAAATTCCTAGAATTGAATTTGAACAAGAAAACCTCATTGTTTGTAACGGGACCTTCCTGGTCGCTGATTATATGGATGATTATTTTGGGTGTATAGGGTTCTACGATTTACGCGATGAGAATTTGCCGGTTGCCTGGATTCAGGATAAAAATACAATTGTTCACATTGAGCTTAAGGAAAATGACGACTTCGGCCAGGTATGCATACTTAAATTCGCCTATGAACTGGACATCGATGCGCTGTAAAAGCCCATCTCTTTTTTGTTAAATATACGAAATCTCATCTATTACCTACCCTTTTGTCTTTAGTGTTTTATGTTAAAATAATACAAACCCGGCATGGGGAACCTGATCTATTGCCAATATAATTGATTCTAATACCGGGAGGTTATAGGAATGATCGCTACATTCGTCTTATCTCCAGCGGCAGCCAAGCGTCTCATCGCCCGTGGAGTAATTAATGAACCCGTATTTAGACATGCCTATACGGCAGGCAAAGTCATTATCTGTGTTGGCACCACCAATTCTTATATCGCTCATGAGTTGGGACTAATAAACGCGGAAGAGCAACGTTTGTTTGCGGCCGGTGTCATCAGTAACGGGCTGCCCTGTGTTACTGCTGACAACCGTTTATCCCATATATGCCTGGAAAAGGGCCAACGGGTAGAGGTTGACTGGGTGGAATTCCTAAACGGTTTTGGACTTGATGATGTATTTATCAAAGGGGTTAATGCCTTTGACGCTGGTGGGAATGCCGCAGTGCTGATGGCCAACCCCAGTGGAGGAACCGTAGGAGCTTCCTTTGGTATTTTGGCCGCACGCGGCTCCCATGTCATCATCCCTGTAGGCCATGAAAAGATGATTCCCTCCTGCCAGGCAGCAGCAAAGGTTATGGGTATAAAGCGTATTGATTCCAGTCTGGGACTTCGCTGCGGTTTGGCCATTTTATCTTTGGGACAAATTTACACTGAAATAAATGCGTTGAATACCCTATTTGGAGTAGATGCCACGGTCGTAAGCGCTGGAGGAGTAGACGGTTCTGAGGGTAGCATTATGCTGGCAGTAGAAGGTGAGAAACAACAGGTGCAAGCTGCTCTCTCGATGGCCCGCAGCTTGCTGAAAGAAAAACCCCTGTCGGTGTCAAAGCAATCCTGTAAAAATTGTATTATGGATTCTCCCTGTGATTTTAAACCTAAAAAGTAAGAGAGCATCAGGTTATTTTCCCTTACCTGCCAAAAATGCGCTGTAGTAAACGCTGATGGAAGGGCTTCTTGGGTTTAGAATCTTGACTCTGTACAATCTCGGGGCCTGGTTTGGCTTTGACCACATTAATTTCCCGGGATTGGACGTTTGCAGGTTTAGCAATGGCAGGGATCGGTTTTGCCTGCTGTGCAACATGCGTTTTATTAACCTTTTGGGTCGTATTGCGATCCCTATTTACCTCGCTCGGCCGTTCTCTACGCTTCTCATTATGCTGAGGAGACCTGGTATGCGAGTACTTATTTTGATTTCTATTTACGTTCGACTTCGAAGTAGCCCTGGGCGACTCCTGCCTCTTTACCGAATTCGCTTTTATCCATTTATCAGCCGAAGCTCTGCGCTCATTGATAGCAGCCTCCGATGGTAGCTCCGCTTCCTCAATTAAAACTCCGATATGTTCTTCAATCTCATAGAGGGTCATGATGTCTTCGCCTGTAACCAAGGAAATGGCACGACCTACGTTCCCGGCTCTGCCGGTACGCCCGATCCTGTGCACATAGCTGTCTTTTTCGATAGGAACATCATAGTTGATCACCAGGGATAAATCGTTGATATGAATACCACGGGCGGCAACATCTGTGGCTACCAGCAAATGAAACTCTCCCTGCTTAAACTGTTCCAGGGTCTTCATACGTGTAATTTGGGGGATATCTCCGTGCAAGGCCCGACAAGCATACCCCTTCCGGGATAAGAATCTTTGCACCTTATCGACCATAAATCGTGTATTGCAAAAAATCACACAGCTTTCCGGTTGGCCAACCAGCAACAACCGGTTTAACTGTTTGCTCTTTTCGTTTTCTTGCACCCGGTAATAAACTTGTTGGGTGGTATCCACTGTCATAGTCTGTGATTCAATTTCAACAGTTACCGGATGTTTCATATGCACCCTGCAGATTTTATGTATTTCAGCAGGTATAGTAGCCGAAAAAAGAAGTGTCACCCTATCTTTGGGGAGGGTTTTAATAATTCTCTCCACTTGGTCCACAAAGCCCATGTCCAGCATCCGGTCAGCTTCGTCAAGTACTAAAAAGCGGATATGTTTGGTTTTCAGATTCCCCTGCCGGATGTGATCAAATACCCGACCCGGTGTTCCGGTGACAATGGAAACGTTCTTATTAAGGGCCCTAATTTCAACATTCATATTATGCTGCCCATATACAGCGGTGGTCTTGTGCTGAAGATGTTTGCCCATCTGTTTGAG
>CAZUFR010000054.1:0-8121 GCA_964619655.1 uncultured Syntrophomonas sp.
CTCCTTTCCACAATACGGGGAGGCACAGGCGTTTCCACCTGTACCCAGGCCAGATAACCCTGGTTTTTACACGTTAGGTTAAACAGCTCGGAGACAAATATTATATTTTGTTACATTATCATAGATATTGTACTATGCTGACATAGTAAATATTTGTAATTATTCTAGGAGAAAGCAGTATATATGTCAAACCAGATAATGGCAAGTATAGCTCAAGGTTATACATCGGATAAAATGCCTTAGGAATATAATCCTTGCATTTACGCTACTATGGTAACTTTGGTATTTTAAACTTAAGATAAAAGATAAATAAATTATTTTAAGCAAACAAAGCTTTCCGGGGTCCAACGACGGTAGCGGCAGTTATAACAGGAGCGTTCTTCCTCACTAACCCATTCATCTTCATCATCAAAACTAAAATGTGTAC
The DNA here is from genome assembly GCA_964619655.1 of uncultured Syntrophomonas sp. Classification (GTDB taxonomy): domain Bacteria; phylum Bacillota; class Syntrophomonadia; order Syntrophomonadales; family Syntrophomonadaceae; genus UBA4844. The sequence goes on from CAZUFR010000054.1 coordinate 428, forward strand.
ATACACCTGCCACCTCAACTGCTTCCTGCCATGCTTCTTTCCCCAGGGAAAACACTTTTTCACCCTTATCAGTAACCTTCCACATTACATATCACCTCCAGGGGCAGTCATAACCAGGCTAGAATCGCTTGAGATAGTTTTTGGTACAGGTCTGCCACTGAGCATCCTCGGCTTCATTAGGGAAAACCAGCAGAGTAGTCCTACCATTCAACATTATTGCTTTTACAGTTTCACCCAGGCAAATCATTTCATGATCTGCTATCGGTTGCCCTTCCGTACTTTGAACCACTTCTACACCACTCTGTTGTTTAATCTCTCCAGCAGTAATAAATCCGGTTGGCGCATTTACTTTGAGCTTACCTCGCAAGCGGCCGTCCATTCCACTTAACCTTAAACCAGCTCCCGCCAGGGCACCTATTACTCCTATTCCCTCGCCCCCATGTTCAGAAAGATAAGCTCCGGTCTTAGCAGCAACTTCATAGGCTTCCTCCTTGATTAAGACTATCTTCTTGGCTTTGAAGGCAAATTCCTTTAATTCCACTTCATTTTTTAGTTGCTCCAAGGCTACCACACATAAGCCGGGATCAGAACCGGGTGCACTTTCTGTAGCTAGAAATTGCCGAGCCATCTGCAGGTATTCTCCGAAATGCTGCTCTTTTATCTCAGCTGCAAAACACATGGCACTGTTATGTGAGGTGTAGGGTATATCGGGATGTACCAGTAGTTGATGGCGCGTTATTACCTGAGCTTTTCCCCACTCTCGCTCTTCCAATAGTTTAGCCAGTAATGACGCTATTTCCCCGGTACCCCTGCTCTCCAAATTATCTGTATCATCAATGGATACCAGCATTTGCATTTAACCGCCTCCAATTATCTTACTGCCGCGGGTTTTTATGGCCCCGCATGCCTTCACCATTTAATATATTGGCGAGCATCTTATCTGATACCTGGTAATCAAAGAAGGTCTGGTAAAAACTACGAGTTTCTTCTCTTATATTTAAATCCTTAAACTGTTCAGGATAGAGTTGCTTTGCAGTCCACATAATAGCCAGCGGTGTTTCCAGTCCGCCTGGATGCCCCCAGCGGGACATACCTATGGGCATCTGGTAAACTTTTTTGGCTTTAACCGCTTTTAAGGGTGACCACTGCGAATTAGTCATAATATAATTTACTACTCCAGGTTCATTTGCCAAAATTACATCTGCATCCCATAATAGAATCTGTTCCAGACTGGCATAGTTTTTCCCTTCCAACTGGCGCAAAGGCTGATCTACGGATACATTTATTACCCCCGCTGCCTTGGTCCAGTCACCGGCCAGGCTATCCGGAGTGTCGGTGCGAGTTGCTTCGTTTACCGCATGGTAAACTCGTACCCGCTCATTTTCTGGAATAGTTGCCACTACCTTCTCTACTCTTTCTATACTGGCCTGATAGTAATCATTATAAGCCTGACCCTTTTCGGGTACACCCAAGGCCTGGGCAATGGCCATAATAGCATGCTGCTGTCCTTCAATGCTATTATAATCCACGGCCAGGTAAGGAATATTAAACTTATCCAGTTTCTCAACTTCTGCCGGGTTTAAAGCAACACTATTTCTGACAAAGGCAACATCAGGATCAGCTTTCAGTAATTCTTCAATATTTATTGAGCCCTCCACAACTGGTACCAGGGCATCACCTATCTTCGGATACATTTCATTTAATAGTACATCCCGCTGCAAGCCGTCGGGAATAGCAACTATTTTATCCCCTTGCCCCAACATAGCGGTTACATGCCCGGAAAAGGCATAAAGGCAGGCAACCCTGTCAACATGGGCAGGTACCTGTACCTTGCGCCCCAGGTTATCGATAACCGTTATACTCTTTTCAGTTTGGTTGGGTGTATTCTCATTATCTGGTTGATTATGCCCCTGCCAGTAACGGTAGCCTATTACCAGCAGCAGTATAATTAGTAGCAAAAATATTAAACGGGGATATTTTTTATCAAACATAAGTGTTCCGCTCCTCTTCGTTCAATCTCTTCAGGGTACTAACTGGAACCAATTGTTTCAATACTGTTGAGGTATCCAGGGGGCAGGTCATCAATTTGGTATTGACATTATAAAGGGTTCTCATGTTATGTTCATTAAGTACCCGAGTAGGGTTCCCCACCTCCAGAAAATGTTTATTATGCATCAAGGCAACCGTAGTCTTAATGCCACTGTTCTCCAGATAAAAGGTATGGTTGGGAAAATGAGTAGCCATAACTACGGTTAAGTCAGTAGTTTTTACCAACTTAACAATGGTTTCCATTACCACCATCTCATGTTTAAAATCCAGGTGGGCGGTAGGCTCATCCATTACAATCACAGGTGTTTTCTGGGCCAGGGCCCGGGCAATCATCACCAGTTGTCCCTCCCCACCACTTAACTGGGTATAGGGACGATGGCGCAGATGCCTTAAGCCGACCAGGTCAAGAGCCTCTTTGGCAATTTCCTTATCTTCTGCCGAAGGGGAAGAGAAACGCCCGGTATACGCTGCCCGTCCCATTTTTACTATATCAATTACCTGGTAGGGAAAAGTACGTTCATGGCTCTGGGGTACATAAGCGATATAGCGGGCTATCTGCCCTGATTTAAGGGTACGGGTATCTTTTCCCATTACCCTGATGTCACCCTGTTTTAAATGATTAACTCCCAAGATGTTATCTAATAAAGTACTTTTACCGCAACCATTAGGACCCAGGAGGCAAAAAATTTCACCTTTGCCCACCGTAAAACTTATGTCTTCAAAGATATTCTCTGATTGCCGTTCGTAACTAAAAGAGGCATTGGTCACCTGTAATACATTCATGTTACCAGCCCCCTCCTTTGGTTTTCTTAAGTAACCAGACAAAGAAGGGTCCTCCAATCAGGGCGGTAAGAATCCCCAGAGGCATCTCTGACCCGGTTATAATTCGCCCCACATTATCTACCAAAACTAAAAAACAAGCTCCCAGGGAAAGGCTGGCAGGAATTAATACCCGGTTGTCGTTACCTACTATCATCCTGCATATATGGGGAATAACTAATCCCACCCAACCTATTATTCCGCTTACACAGACTGCACCGGCGGTTGCCAGGGAGGCGCAAATAATTACTATACCCTTGTCAACTGCCAGGTTCACTCCCAGGGAATGAGCTTCCCGGTCACCCATGGATAATACGTTTATGCGCCATTTGATAGCAATTAAGCCGGCTATACCAATACTCATGGGAATTCCGGCTACTATAATATCATGGTAGCGTGCCGTAGCCAGGCTGCCCATTAGCCAGAAAACAATGGCCGGAAGCTGCTGGTAGGGATCGGCTACGTATTTAGTAAAAGAAATTAATGCCGAGAAGATAGAAGATACCACAACGCCTCCTAATACCAGCGTGATAGTAGGAGTAGCATTGTACACCCGGCCAATAAGGTAACTTAAAAGCACTGCCAGCATGGAAAAAGCAAAAGCAAAAATATAAACAGCCGAGGTATTGCCTTGAAAAAGAATGATAGCCAGCGCTGCACCAAACCCGGCCCCGGAACTTACCCCAAGTATTCCTGAGCTTACCAGCGGATTTCTAAATAATCCCTGAAAAGATGCCCCGCTGACTGCCAGGCAACCACCTACCATAGCCCCCAAAATAGCCCGGGGCATTCGAACATCCCAAACCAGGGTCTGATACATATCCGGAATATTATAATTAATCAATGCTATTTGACCCCATAAAGTCTTGACTACCAGAGGCAGAGATAATGGATATCTACCTACAAAGAGTGAGGCAAATATACAGAGCAGGGGTGCTATTATTAATATAATGTAAATAATCCTCTTACGCGTAATGCTCACTCCTGAAAATAACTTGAGGGGATACCTCCCCTCGAGTTATTCTTAAATTATTTACGCCTCAGGAAAAAATAAAGTATTAAAGCTCCTGTGACTATTACAATACCGGCAATTACAGGCTTACTTATACTATTGTCCTTATCAGAGGCTTCTGCCTTACTATCGTTGGTGCTCGACTTTTCAGCATTGTCAACTTTATCCTGGTCGGGCTTAGTTTCATCCTGCTCTGCCGATACCTGATTATCACTTGTTTCCAACTTGTCGTTATCAGATGTATTGTCACCTGTTACTTGATTTTGTACAGCCTGATTCTTATTAGCATCAGTCTGTTGTGGGTTTACCGGTTTTGTCGGTTTAACTGTATTTCCACTATTATTTCCGGGAGTAGTGGGGGTTACACTTCCCCCACCAGCAGTGGTAAAATTTACTTTTACCTCTTGCCCCAATACGGCTTCACTTTTAGCCTGCAACTCAGGTGATATTTTCAGGGTATAATTGCTCCCCGGTTGCAAAGGCTGCTGGGGGGCAATAGTCACTTCCCGCTTATATTCCGGTTGAATCTGGTCATCGGCCATAATAACGCTAATTGGAACCTTTTGCCCATTGTTATACAGGGCAAAACATTTTACGTTATTGTCCTTAACCGACATATTAATTACGTTTTTATTAAAGGTCAGCTTAATCTGAGCATCGACTGCTACATTTGTAGCCCCATCAGCAGGGTTGGAAGTAGCTAAGGCCAGTGGGGCATCATGCCCGCCACCGGAACCATCACCGCTATCACCTTCAGCCAGTACCGGTAAGGATAGGAATAAGCAAAAAAGTACAACCAGCGAGAGTACCAAAGAAAACCCTGATTTTTGCCTAAACTTCAACATGGTATAACCTCCTAAATATTATTTATAGAAACGGAATTTACATCCGTAGGCACACCCATGTTCCGTAGCCCTCTGTCATACAATAACCATGTGCACCTGGTCAAGATTACTGAAGTGCCGAATCACAAATAATGGAGTGCAATCTATAAGGAATTTTGCATTAAAAAAACCTGAAACTCTCGGAAGAAGACTTCAGGTTGTTACCCGTTACCAGGCTTAATGTTCTCCTTTCCAAAAGGGAGGCACAGCCGTTTCCAGTTGCACCCATCGGCTGTACACCATAGCCGTGACTGAAGGCAGTACAGCTCGGAGATTATTCAGTTATAATCCTGTATTATTCATAAGTACGTAAGTATTCTATCATCATTCGATATTTTTATCTAAGGTGAATTTTTACCAAAAAAATAGAGGGCAGGCTATGATGCCTGCCCCCATGATCCATTATAAACTAATACTTACCAATCCTGATCCATAGACCCGCCTCATCTTGCATTATTTCAAAAGAGGAAATACCGGCTTGTTCCAGGGGCAATACCCGGGCGGCTAACACCTCCAGTAACTGTCCCGGAGGTACCGGGTATCGCCCCAGAGCAAAGGAAAGAATAAAAATAAGTATGAGCGTAATTAATAAGATGATAATCTTACAGCCTGAATTTCTTTTCGTTTCTACTTCTCCAATTTTATGTTTAAGAACTGTTTCCACCTGTAGTCCCCTTTAATGGCTTATAGCCTGGCATGGGGATAATGTTTGCAGATTCCCCGGTATGCTGTTCCATTTTCATAAAGGGATACTATTTATATGGGGTAAGAGAAAATGAATCTGTGGTAGTAATTAAGTATTAATACCTTTTTTATCAGCTTCTGTTTCTCCCACCCCAAATTAATTCAGTCAATCCTGTTTTATACCACAAATAATAAGCCAGCATCGGAAAGTTGATGCTGGCTTTAAAACTATGTACATGCAGATAGAATTAACTCCCTGCTTACATTTGAATCCCCTGGTGACAACAGCACACTATTGCTGTCCCCTTAAGAGAGGGATATGCCATATCTTCTTTCCAAACACGGGAGGCAAAGCCGTTTCCAGCTATACCCTGGGGAGCGATTAAACGCCCCTTCGTCCAATTATCCATGGCCTTAAGCTGTAGGATAAAAGGCTCGAAGATACTAACTATTCAATTTTTACTGCACATATGTTAAATGGCGTTAACTACTGTTGTTTTTAGTCGGTTTTACGATACCTATTAAATCTATATACTGTTTGTTATTGTTGGTATTTGTTTAATTCTATATAACTCTCCGTATTCCTGCCAAACAAATAAAAAACTTTTTTAAAACTATACAAACAAAATGAGACCCATACAGGTCTCAAGTTTCCGAACCAATAGTCCGACCGGACGGTATATATTTGCTCTTTACCTGGTGGGGCTACAAGACTCCTTTAAACCGCCGTAGACGCAAAGAATTAGATACAACCGTTACTGAACTTAATGCCATAGCTCCGGCGGCAATAACCGGTGAAAGCAAACCCAGGGCGGCGAAAGGTATACCAATGATATTGTAAATAAAAGCCCAAAAGAGATTTTGTTTAATGTGTTTCATAGTTGTATATGATAGTTGAATGGCAGTAACTATGCTTCGCAGATCCCCACTCATTAAGGTAATACCCGAGGTTTCCATAGCCACATCAGTTCCCGTACCTATAGCTATACCTACATCAGCAGTAGCCAGAGCAGGGGCATCATTAATTCCATCTCCCACCATCGCTACTCTTTTACCGGTATTTTTTAGTTCCAGGACCCGGGCCGCTTTATCCCCAGGAAGAACTTCGGCGATTACATTATCAATACCTAATTGAGAAGCTATCGCATGAGCCGTACGCAGGTTATCTCCGGTCAGGATATAGATGTCAATCCCCATTTGCTTAAGCTTTTTAATTGCCGGAAGAGCACTTTCACGAAGGGTATCGGCTACAGCAATTATACCTTCCAGCCTTCCGTCTACTGCCACCAGCATAGCGGTTTTAGCTTCGTTCTCCAGTTCCACCAACTTTTGCTCCTGTTGGCTGAAGTCTATAGAATTATCTTTTAGAAGCTGACGGTTACCAATTAAAATAGACTTACTATCATATTCCACAGCCAAACCCAGGCCGGGCAAGGCCTGAAAACTAGTGGCATCAGGTATTTCCCCTTCTCCTTTGAGCTCTAAAGCCCGGTTATGAATGGCCTCCCCCAATGGATGTTCGGAGTACTTTTCTGCCACTGCTGCCCATAAAACCAACTCTTCATCCTCTAGTCTGCCGCAGGATATGACATCAGTAACTTCCGGTTTACCCGTGGTCAAGGTTCCGGTTTTATCTAACACCAGGGTATCAATATGGCAGGCGGTTTCCAGTTGTTCTCCACCTTTAATAAAAATTCCTTTTTCTGCTCCTACTCCGGTTCCTACCATAATAGCGGTGGGAGTTGCCAGGCCCAGAGCACAGGGACAGGCTATTACCAACACTGCTACTGCACTGAGAACAGCGGTAGTAAGAGCCCCACTATACCAATACTGTAATGCAAAGGTTATTAGAGCAATTCCCACTATGGCTGGAACGAAAACCCCGGATACCCGGTCAGCGATTTTCTGGATAGGGGCTTTTGTACCCTGAGCTTCTTCCACCATTTTTATGATCCGGGCCAGGGTAGTCTCCCCTCCCACCCTGCTGGCGCGAAACTTAAAGCTACCGCTTTTGTTAATAGTAGCCCCAGTTACCATATCTCCTGGTTGTTTCTCCACCGGAATGCTCTCCCCGGTAAGCATAGATTCATCAATGCTGGACCGGCCCTCGATTACTTCGCCATCCACAGGGATTTTCTCTCCCGGACGAATAACTATTATATCTCCTACTTTTACAGTTTCAATGGGGATGTCCATCTCTATTCCATCCCTTATCACCCGGGCTGATTGCGCCTGCAGCTTACTGA
>CAZUFR010000055.1:0-2668 GCA_964619655.1 uncultured Syntrophomonas sp.
CAGGCAAATTATTTGCCGATGGTCTAACTTGAACCACGTTTCATCCTTTAAGGGAGGTGGTCAGTTAAAGGGAGGTTCATTTTAAAAACACCTATTTAAGTATGAAGACATCCAGGAAAGGAGAAATGGTAATGAGCAAAATGATCGTTGTTGATCCCATTGAATGTGCCGGCTGCCGGACTTGTGAAATGGCTTGTTCGCTGGTTCATCATGGTGCATGCGGTCCCAGCCTCTCCAACATGAGAGTAGTTGAATGGACAAGATTAGGTATTACTGTACCTATGACCTGTATGCAGTGCGAGGATCCCATTTGTATGAAAGCCTGTAAGACTGGAGCAATTACCCGTAACTTAGTAACTGGTGCTATGGTAATTAATCAGGATCTCTGCGTGGGGTGCAAAATGTGCATGTTGGTATGTCCGGTTGGAGCACCTCACTACAATGTTGCTATTGGCAAAATGGAGAAATGTGATCTTTGTGACGGAGATCCGATTTGTGTCAAGGTGTGTCCTACCGGTGCAATAAAATATGTCGATGTGGAAGATGTCCCCAGTGACAAGAGAAGAAACGGGGCCAGCCTTTTGGCTTCTGACATGCTTATGAAACTTAAAGAATACAACACGGCAGTGCAAGCTTAATAAGGAGGAGGTGCTTATAATGGCAGAAACATTTGGAAATATGGGATTAATCTTAGAACTGGATATGACCAGTTCGGGCAGTACTACGGAAGATGCTACCCCTTACTACAAAAAGTACCTCGGTGGTCGCTCTTTGAACCATTATTTGTTATTAAGGGATGTAAATGTTGCTAAAGTACAGGCATTTGACCCCGAAAATGAACTAATTTTTAGTGTTGGTCCGCTGGGTGGTACCTTATTCCCGAGTTCCGGGCGCTTCCAGGTTACTTTTATTGCTCCCCTTACAACAAGCGGATTGGGTGATGCCAATAGTGGTGGAGCTGTAGGACCAGCAATTAAATACTGCGGATATGATACAGTAATCGTAAAAGGCAAGGCCGCCAAGCCGACATATATTGTTATAGAAAACGAAAAAATTGAGTTCCTGCCGGCCGATGATCTTTGGGGCAAAGGCTGCTATGATACCACTGATATACTGAAAGCCAGACATGGTGAAGATGCTGAAGTTCTGTTAATTGGTCCTGCTGGTGAAAATCTCTGTAAATATGCCAATATCAGAACCAAACTGACTAACAGCCTGGGACGTTCCGGTGGTGGTGCGGTAATGGGCTCCAAAAACCTGAAAGCAATAGTTTTCAAGGGCAGTAAACCGGTCAAAATAGCAGAACCAGAAAAATTTCTGGAACTCTGTAATAATGCGCAAAAGGATATCATGGACCCCAACATGGGACCGATTCATGGTGCAACTTATGAGCTAATGTCTAAATACGGTACACCCGGATTAACCAGAATGATAGGTCAGACTGGTATGGTTCCTATTAAAAACTGGCAGGAATGTGGTATTTGGGAAAAGGACGAAGAATTGAATGGTCCTGGACTAGTTTCCCGCTGGGGTATGAAACGTGATGCCTGTCAGGGTTGCCCGATTCACTGCCATACTATCTATCATGTGGAAGGCAAATATGCTACCCATGGCGGCGGACCCGAATATGAAACAACCTGTGCTTTCGGTCATAAATGCCTGGTATCTGACGGCGCAGCAGTGCTGAAGATGAATACTTTGGCCAATGACTTGGGCTTTGATACCGTTGAACTGGCTGCTATGTTTTCTACGTTGATGGAATGGTATGATCGCGGTATTATAGATGCCAGCTTTACTGATGGCATTCCCATGACCTGGAGCAATGCTGATGGAGTTCTTGAACTGATACCCAAGATTGCAGTTCGGGAAGGCTGTGGCGACATACTGGCCAAAGGACCCTACTGGGTAGCATTAGATCTGGGTGAAGAAGCTCTCAAGTATGTCTACCAGCAGAAAGGCATGTGTGCTACTGGAGTTGAAACCAGATCAACCATCGGTGCCATGTTATCATTTGCCATGTCCAACCGTGGTTCCCATCATCTCTCCGGCCTGCCCACGGCTGAATGGGTAAATAATCCGTCAGTTGCAGTTTATGTGGCTGGATATGAAGAAGCTGGAGACATCCAATCATATCATCCGGAAGCCAAATCTAATCTGGTTCGGTATTATGAAAACCTTTTCGAACTTCCTGATTCACTGGGAATATGCAAATTTACCTATGGCCATGCCGGCTTCTGGCATGATTCCGTAGAAAATATGGATAAGTTCTGGGATTACCTGGTAAAAGGTACCAGCTATGCTACTGGAATCGAATATACCAAAAAGGATTTTGAAGAAATAGCCGAAAGATCCTGGCAGATGGAACGTGCCATTATCGCCATGAGAGGCATCAGAAGAGTAGACGACCTGCCTAACTGGCGGTGCCTGAACGAAGAATGCCCTGGTGAACATCCAGTTGGACCTATTCCCTTGCCCCCCATTGATTTGGAAAAATACAGCAAAATCATGGACCAGTATTACAAGCTGCGGGGTTGGACCAATGACGCTGTACCTACCAGAGCTAAACTGGAAGAAGTCGGCCTCAAAGACGTTGCCGATATGATGGAAAGATATGTCTAGAGAAAAAGAAGATTGGAATTGTATGAAAAGGTTATAGAGATAAATAAAT
>CAZUFR010000055.1:2768-6457 GCA_964619655.1 uncultured Syntrophomonas sp.
ACTACCCCGGATAAATTGGTTACTTTGGAACAAGTTCGTTGTTTGGGATGTTGCAGTTTAGCCCCGGTTATTAGTGTTGATGACGAAATCCATGTGGGTATGACTGCTTCCCGGGTACCGCAAATAATTCAAGAATTGCGGGGAGGTGGACAGTAGCATGAGTATACTTGAGGAATTAAAGGCAAAAGGCAATGGGAGCCTTTATCCCGATAAAGTTAAAATCCTGGTAGGCCGGGCCAGTTGCGGCAAAGCATCCGGTGCGGACAAGGTATACAATACCTTTATAGATGCCGTGGAGCAACAGGGCCTGGATGCCATTGTAAGTTCCAGCGGTTGTTTGGGCTTTTGTCAACAGGAACCCCTGGTAGCAGTTCAGTTTCCCGGTGGTACCCGCTATGTTTATCATGATGTTGACGTTGATTTGGCTGGCGAAATTGCTGCCGCTTTAAAAAATAATACCCTTCCCAACCGTCAGGTACTGGGAAAGGAAGAACAAGATGAGCTCATAGTATATGGCCAGGTTAACCAATTCGCTAAAAAGACCGATTTAATTAAAGAATTGCAGCAGGTGCCCTATCTTAACAAAATACCTTTCTATGCCCTGCAGGTTAAAATAGCTACCAGAAACTGTGGCTATATTAATCCCGCCAGCCTGGAGGAATATGTAGCCCGGGGAGGCTATGAGGCCTTAAGAAAAGCGGTTAGCGGTACACCGGAAGAAGTTATCAAGGAAGTTAAAGACTCTGGTCTGAGAGGACGCGGGGGCGGTGGTTTTTCCACCGGACAAAAATGGGAATTTGCCCGTAAGAGTGTTTCGGATGAGAAATATGTAATATGCAATGCGGACGAAGGTGACCCCGGAGCCTATATGGATAGAAGTTTGCTGGAGGGTGACCCCCATACTATTTTGGAAGGAATGGCGATCGGCGGCTATGCGATGGGAGCAGAAACCGGGATTATTTACTGCCGGGCAGAATATCCGCTGGCAGTACAAACGCTGCAAAAAGCCATTAAGCAAGCTGAAGAGGCCGGTTTCCTGGGAGAAAACATTTTCGGCAGCGGTATTAACTTCAAACTGAAAATAGTCAAGGGGCAGGGAGCCTTCGTGTGCGGTGAAGAAACGGCATTAATCGCCTCCATTGAAGGTAAAATGGGTGAACCCCGTCCCCGTCCGCCTTTCCCGGCAGTTTCCGGTCTATGGGGTAAACCGACCAATATCAATAACGTTGAAACCTGGGCTAATATTCCGCCCATCGTTACCCGCGGAGCCCAGTGGTTTTCCAGCTTCGGGACCGAGGGTAGTAAGGGTACCAAGGTCTTCGCTCTGGTCGGCAATATAATGAACAATGGACTGGTGGAAGTACCCATGGGTACCAAAATTGCCGATATCGTTTACGAAACTGGTGGCGGCTGTGGAGGCTATGCCCTTAAAGCAATTCAGCTGGGCGGACCTTCAGGTGGTTGTATAACTGCTGATATGCTGGATTTGCAGGTTGACTATGAAGTTCTTAAAGATGTGGGAGCCATAATGGGTTCCGGTGGTATGGTAGTAATGGATGAGCGCACCTGTATGGTGGACGTGGCTCGTTACTTCCTGGACTTCACCCAGGGTGAATCCTGCGGTAAGTGTACACCTTGTCGTGAGGGCACTAAACAGATGCTCTTGCTGCTCAATAAAATTTGTGAAGGCAAGGCCACCATGGCTGACCTGGAGCTATTAGAAGAACTGTCATTGGCAGTAAAAGATGCAGCTCTCTGTGGTTTGGGACAAACGGCTCCCAATCCGGTATTGAGCACCTTGAAGTATTTCCGGGAAGAATATGAAGCCCATATTATTGATAAATTCTGCCCGGCTTCGGTTTGCGGCGCCCTGGTAGTAGCACCCTGTCAAAACACTTGTCCGGCGGGTATTGACGTACCTATGTATATTGATGCCATTAAGCAGGGTAATTACCAGGAATCTTATGATATAGTTTACCGGGATAACCCGCTGCCGGCTACTTGTGGCCGCGTTTGTCCGGCCCTTTGTGCCCGCAGATGTCGGCGCGGATTACTGGATGATGCCATAGGTATCCGGGAGCTTAAACGTTTTGCTGCCGATAAAGTATTTGCAGGAGACGTCAAAGTAACTCCTCCTGCCCAACGGAAAGGCAAATCAGTCGGTATCGTTGGTTCCGGCCCGGCTGGACTCACCTGTGCTTACTACCTGGCTCAATTAGGCTACGATGCTACCATATACGAAGCCCTGCCTGTAGCCGGTGGTATGATGGCGGTAGGTATTCCAGAATTCAGGCTCCCGGCGGCGGTACTGAATAAAGAAATTTCCCTTATCGAAGCTATGGGAGTAAAGATTAAAACTAATGTAAGAGTCGGCAAAGATATCAGCATGAAACAGCTCCAGAAAGAGCATGATTCACTATTTATAGGTGTCGGTGCTCACAAAGACCAGGCCCTGGGTATCCCGGGCGATAATTTCGATGGGGTTGTCTCCGGAATTGAATTCTTAAGAGATATCAGCCTGGGTAAAAAAGCCGATCTGACCGGCAAAACCGTAGTTATTATCGGCGGTGGTAATGTTGCCATAGACGTAGCCCGCACCTCAATACGTTTGGGGGCCAAGGCTCATATAGTTTACCGCCGTGAAGAAAAAGACATGCCTGCTTTTGCCAGCGAAATCCACGAAGCCAGAGAAGAAGGAACCCAATTTACCTTCCTGGCGGCACCTCTTAAAGTGGTGGGCAATAAGAAGAAAAAGGTTAAACAAATTGTCTTACAGAGCATGGAACTGGGTCCCTACGACAAGAGTGGCAGAAGACGTCCGGTAGCCATAAAAGGTGCGGAAATAACCCTGGATGCTGACCTGATAGTACCTGCCATTGGCCAGGAACCCGGCTATGACAAGATTGATGAAGAACTCAAGCTCAATAAGTCCAGGAGCAATACCCTGGTCGTGGATAAACGCAGCATGGTTACAAATATTGAAGGCGTATTCGCCGGAGGTGACTGTGTCAGCGGACCAGCTACGGTAGTTGAAGCTATCGGCGCCGGTAAAAAAGCAGCCTCGGCTATTGACAAATACCTGGGTGGCGACGGTGTACTTTATCAAGCCGTAGAACCGGAACGCAAACTGGTAGGTGCAGTTGCCGAAGCGGGCAGACTGGTTAAACCGAATTGCATGCCTCTGGACGCTAAGAGACTTAAGAGCTTCGATGAAGTTGAGTTTGCCTATACTGAAGAACAGGCTATCACCGAGGCCAAACGCTGCATGCGCTGCGATATCAAGGAATCTGATGATGATGAAACCGGCTCCTGCGGACATTGTCCGGGTTGCGGTTGTTAGGTAAACAGTGTAGCCAAAATGGAGGTGAAACTTTGTGTATATTACCATAAATGGTACGGACTATGAAGTGCGCGGAGAATCAACGGTTCTGGAAGTTGCCCAGCGAGAAGGCATATATATCCCCACCCTCTGTCATCACCCGGCTCTGGAGCCCTATGGTGCTTGCAGGCTGTGTTTGGTTGAAATTATAGCTGGAGGCCGTCCCGGATTGACTGCCAGTTGCGCTCTGCCAGTATCAGAAGGACTGGTAATCGAAACCGATTCTCCCCGGGTTCATCATGTCCGGCAAATAACTATGAAGTTGATCATGGCTGCCTGTCCTGACGTACCGGCAGTTATAGAACTGGCT
>CAZUFR010000055.1:6557-7658 GCA_964619655.1 uncultured Syntrophomonas sp.
GAACCTTTCAAATCCCGGGTTACTATGGCTAAATGTCCGGAATGCGGTCGGTTCTTTACCGGTGCTCCCATGGTGGGTACTCTGCAGCAACGAGTTGGTTTGGCTGTAGACCTGTGCCCCGAATGCCAGAAAACCAAAGAAGCTCGTTTACTGGCGCATGCAGGAGGTCTGGGCCGCTATTTTAATCTCGAAAAACAAGATCATTAGAAATTAACATTATATTGTCACCTGTAATAGCCCGGCAGCGTTCATTATTATAAATGGGCGCCGTCGGGAAACGGGTGATACTTAAAAAGATAACAGGTGTCAGGGGGCGGTTATGTTGAGAATACTAATTCTCCATAAGAATAACGATGTGCAGGCTTACCGCCTGGCCAGTGAGTTATCCAATGAACTGGCCATCCGTGGGGTAGAAGTTCTGCTCCAGGACAGTCATAAACTGAGAATGGAAAAACACACTATGGCGGTAGATATGGTTTTCGTTATTGGAGGAGACGGTACCCTATTGAAGACCGCCCGCTTATTTGCCCGGGTAGGAACCCCGGTATTAGGTGTAAATATGGGAAGAGTAGGATTTTTAAGTAGTATTGAGCCGGAACAATTAATGAGCTGTATTGAACCGGTTTTAAACCAGGAATTTCATCTGGAAAAAAGAATAATGATTGACATTGATGTAATCAGAAATGGGGAGTTAATCAGACAGGGTACGGCTCTGAATGATGCTGTAATTAAGACCCGGACTACCCATACCATAAATATTAATCTGCAGGTAAATCACCGGCCCTATACTACCATTCGCGGTGATGGAGTAGTATGTGCAACCCCAACCGGGTCAACTGCCTATTCATTTTCGGCTGGAGGCCCTATAATTGATGTAAGTGTGCCGGTACTGGCCATAACCCCTATTTGTTCACAGTTGGCCTGTTCTCGAGCTGTTATCCTGAATGCAGATTCTCGCATAGTATTTGAACTGGATTCAGAATATAGCACCAGTCTGGCCCTGGATGGTGAAGAAACACTGGTTTTGATAAGGGGAGATCAGATCCGCATTAAAAAAGCTGCGATAACCGCTAATATAATACAATTAAATCCCATAAGCAG